>CBIHQL010000320.1:0-5367 GCA_966211855.1 uncultured bacterium | reverse complement strand
ATCGAAATCGAAAAAGTGAAAACGACCAGGAGGGCAACCCAACCAAGTGTCAAAATATCCATAATTTTGCAAAACCAGCGGTATGAAACTACTCCGACCCTTATCATAATTCAAAACCAGAGCAATTCAGGGCGATCGCAACCGCAAGCTCCAACTCTGACAATTGATTTCAAGTTGCATGAGCGGGGGACGCAACCTGATACAATCGCGCCTTGAGAGGATTGAGCAGAATGACGCATGATCAACGGATCTTTTGAGTTGAATTTGGCAGAGCGGATCGAATCTCTCAAGGCGGGCACTTTAGCAGCGGTGTCATTGGGTGCTGCTTTTGCCGCATTCGCTGTTGCCAACCGAGAAATTTTAGCAATTCAATTTCCGTCATTTGCAACCTTCAACCCGACCGTTCTCGATCCCAACTTGCTGCTGAGTGGTGCGATCGCAGTTCTGGCGGGTTTTCTCTTTGGGGTGACTTATCGCTATGTGGTGCGCGAAGATCAAAACCCTCACCTCAAGTCAGGTGCGGTGCTCGCGTTTGGCTTAGTAAGAGGCTTAGCCCAAATTGATATGGGGTTCAATTTACAAGGTACGCTCTGGCCGTTTGGCATCTTAGCGATCGAGAGTATTGTGTTGTTTGCGATCGCCCGTCTCAGCCTAGATGCAGCTCTTCAGCAAGGGTGGATCAAACCATTCAACTCTCGCTAATTGTCACTATTGAGATCCGTGGAAGAGCCGATGTGCATTTTTAGAGGTTGAACCGACAATGACGGAGGTTTCATAGCCCCTCACTTCTTACAATCAGCTTTTATGTTCGAGCCACTAGCAGCTAACTCTAGCAACGACGATCCACTAGATTTTCGCTTGCTTGTGGAGAGCGTAAAAGACTACAGCATGATCATGCTCAACCCCGACGGGTATGTAAAAAGCTGGAATGCAGGCTTACAAGATCTTCAGGGATACAACGCTCCAGAAATTATCGGTCGGCATTTCTCTTGCTTATTTCCTCTAGAGGTTAAGCAAAATTCCCCGGCTCAGATCCTCAATATTGCTGCTGCCGAAGGTCGGTTCACAGGTGAAGTATGGCGGCTGCATCAAGACGGCTCCAAGTTTTTAGCGCATCTGAGCATCACTGCACTGCGAGATCAGCAAGGACAATTACAAGGCTTTGCAGAAGTGACCCGCAAGCCATCTGCTACCCCACAAGCTGATACAGTCCGACAACTCCAGCAACGCAATCGAGAATTAGAGTCCATCTTTGAGGCATTTCCTGATCTTTACTTCCGCATTGACGCTCAAGGCATCATCCTCGATTTCCATCAAGGACAACTATTTACTGCTGAAGATCTCTATGTGTCGCCCGAAGGGTCTTTGGGCAAGCCAATGCAGGCTGTATTGCCGCCAGAGGTGGGTCAGCAAATGCACTGTGCTTTTGCCCAAGTGATCGAAACGCAGCAGCTGACCAGCATAGAATATACCTTGCCGATTGGCAGCGAGCCTCATAGTTACGAGGCTAGGTTGTTACCCCTGCCAGATCAGCAAGTATTTATCTTGGTGCGCGATATTAGCGATCGCAAGCGTCTAGAAGCCGATCGCAAACATGCAGAAGATGCTCTACGTGCTTCCGAAGCTGAATTGATGACGCTGTTTGGGGCAATGCAAGATGTGATTTTAGTTTTGGATGCGGAAGGCCGTTATCTCAAAATTGCTCCGAGTTGTGCGCCCCTGCTCTATCGTCCCTCCTTAGAGCTAGTTGGCAAGAGGATGCATGAGGTGATTCCGCCAGAGAGCGCTGATTTCTTTTTGCAACATATTCATCAAACGCTCAAGACCCGTGAAGCCACCAACCTAGAATATAGTTTGCCAATTGGAGACCAGTTGCTTTGGTTTGATGCCAGTATGGTGGCCTTAACCGAAGATTCTGCATTGTGGGTCGCGCGTGAAGTCACTACACGCAAGCAAGCAGAAGCAGACCGAAAAAACTCAGAAGCACAATTGAGAGAAAAAACTCAGCAACTCGAAGCAACTCTCGCAGAACTCAAAAGAACACAGATGCAGATCGTTCAGAGTGAGAAGATGTCGAGTTTGGGGCAACTGGTAGCGGGGGTTGCTCACGAAATCAACAATCCAGTCAACTTTATCTACGGCAATCTCAGTCACGCCAATGCCTACACCCAAGATTTGATCGGATTGGTGCAACTTTATCAGCAGGCTTATCCTTATCCGGTGCCCCAAGTGCAAGCAGAGGCAGAAGCGATCGATCTTGAGTTTTTAGTAGAAGATTTACCAAAATTGTTGTCTTCGATGAAAGTTGGGGCCGATCGCATTCGTCAAATTGTGATTTCATTGCGCAACTTCTCGCGGATGGACGAAGCCTAGATGAAGTCGGTGGATCTCCATGAAGGCATCGACAGTACGCTGATGATTTTGCAAAATCGTCTCAAATCTAGACACGATCGGCCTGCGATCGCTGTGGTCACAGATTATGCTGACTTACCACAGGTTGAATGCTACACCGGACAATTGAATCAAGTATTTATGAATATCCTCAGCAATGCCATTGACGCGATCGAAGAACGAGATCAACGGCGCACCGCTGCAGAAATTGCACAACATCCAGGCAAAATTCATATCTCCACGCATCCCATCAATTCTGAACGAGTGCAGATCTGCATTAGCGACAACGGCATCGGCATGTCTGCGGCTGTCCAGCAGCACCTATTTGATCCTTTTTTCACTACTAAACCTGTTGGCAGCGGCACTGGGCTAGGAATGTCGCTCAGCTATCAAATCATTACCGAGAGACATCGTGGGCGTTTGACTTGCCACTCAGAGTTAGGTCAGGGCACCACCTTTGCCATCGAGATTCCCATTCATCAAGTAAGCCTTTGACAATAATTCCGGTCTTTATTGGTGTCGGAAAATCACTGAAAGATTGTTGGCAGGCATCTCAACCGTTTCGAGCAGCGTCAACTGATGAGTGTTGGCTAAGGCAATCACATCTTCAAGATTGCGCACACCCCATTCAGGATTTTGCGATCGCAGCGATTCATCAAAAAACTCGTTGCTAGGCGCAGTATGTTCGCCGTTCTGCTTATAAGGCCCATAAAGATAGAGAATCCCGCCCGTTGGTAAGATGCGGCCTGCCCCTGCCATTAACCCGACACAAGCATCCCACGGGGAAATATGGATCATATTAATGCAGACGATCGCGGTAATTGGTTCTGGTGTGAGCAGGCGATCGCCCTCTTCACGTTCGACCGACCACAACAAGGCTCGTGCGTCTAAATCTAATGGCGGTAGGAGATTGTTCGCAGGCCACTCTGACTGCCAAGCCTCAATACTGGCTCGCAAGACAGGGTCGCGATCGCTAGGCTGCCAAATTCGGGGCTTGAGGCGCGGCGCAAAAAAGATCGCATGTTCCCCAGAGCCACTCGCGACTTCTAAAACAGTTCCGGTCGGTGGCAAAACTCGCTGCAATACTCCCAAAATAGGCTCTCGGTTCCGAGCTGTTGCGGGCGCATGTTGACGGGCATCTTGGGGCATGAGCAGAGCAAACTCTAAATTATTTTTCGCTATCTTTCAATCGTGCCACAACCTGTGCGAGTGACTCAGCCACTGGTTTTGTAGTTTCCACAGTTTTGGTTAATGACTGCATCACAGGCATCTGCTGAGCTTGCACGACAAATTGAAGCCCCTGTAGTAATGCCACTAAAGAAACCGCACTGATGAAGCGATGCATATCTTTTAACTCCTCTGGGCTGACAATGCGAACTCTCAGCAACCTGTGAGATCTTTAGATTCAATTGCTTTTGAGATCTTTTCGGATGGTTGGCAAACAAGAGAGTTCGGTGTGCAGCAGGGGCATCCACCACAGTGACCCTACGGGGACATTGACTGCCAACACAAAAGATATGTTTCTATGTTCCAGTCAATTTTTTGCCAAGCGATCGCGATTTCTTTAAAGTTATTGTGCGATCGCTGCCAACACGGTTTTTGGGGCGAGCTTATCTTTGAACCAAATCACTCGCGCCGGTGTCTCTTCGACTTTGACTCCAGCTTTCTCCAAATTTAAGCGTTCGGAGATTGCCAAAATCAAATTATCACACCCAGACTGACGCACTTGCGAGAATTTTTTGCGTAAATATTCAGGTCGCCAATATCCGACAATTTCTAGCAAGAAGGTACGACCATCAGGGTGAACCAGGCGAAAATCGGGGATCATGACGCTGCCAGGGATGGGAATCAAATCTACTTCTCTTTCTAGCCGCCACTCCGATTTGAGAGTATCCCAGCGATCGGCAAAGGAAGCTTCTAACATGCTGTCATAGGGTTTGCCAGGGGGGTAATGAGTTACCAAACCACAGTCATCCCGAAGGCTGAAGTAACGTAATTTTGGCTCATTCGTATAATAGTCACGGGTTTGTAGCGTCGCTTTGAGGCTCCATTTAGTGACGTGCAACATCGCGGGGATCAATTTAGCAATATCCAACCCGTAGCGAGTGCTAACCTTAAACAAACTCGCAGGCCCATCAATGGTGATCGTGAAACCGTGGTCAGCGTCACCTTCGATGTAAGCCATCAATTGGAACAGTTTTAGATAGCGGAATAGCAGCTTATATTCACCGGGATCATTGCGATGTACATTCAGGGTGATGTGGCTGGCTTTGTAAAAGACACCCTGTACCTGCGACAAGTTATAGCGATGCAGCAGAGCTTCGGGGGTGGGTTCCTCAAATTCTGTCAGAATTCGATTTTCGGCGAGGTCAGCATACAAGCCTGTGCGGATTTGATCAGGAAAGACTTCTCGCTCTAGTTCCTTACTTAACAGTTCTGCCAGTCGATCTAAGGTGTGGGGTGTAGTTTGGGGGCTAGGGAGCGTGTTGGCAGCAAAGGCAAAAACTCGCTCACGTAACTGCTGCGGTTCCAGTGGGCTGATGATCTCAAAGGTACACATGGCACTCTTGAGAAGATGCGCCAAACCCCGCTTCATACGGTAGTCCGGGGTATCTCCTTCCAGTTCTTGCAGCTGCCGATTGAGATCTCCCTGTGTCTGCCCTACAGTATCTCGAAAAAGAGAGATCAATTCAGAGGCGATCGCCACATGAGTTGCATCAATCTTCAGGCGCTTCGGGATGATCTCCTCCCCACTGTAGCGATGAATCAGCAGCTCGGTAGGTAGCATGGGCGCTTATCTCGTAGGGGCTTACAGTCGGCTTAGGAGGAACAATCTCTAATTGTCGTGGTTGGTGAGGTTGAGCTTTGCGAGGGGTCTGTTTTTGGGTGCCACTTCTGCGCCGCTCAGAAGTACTCTCTTCACTCGTTTGCTCGGCGACTACCTCATACAATAGTGCCAGCTTTTCACCTTCTTTA
>CBIHQL010000319.1:0-5379 GCA_966211855.1 uncultured bacterium | reverse complement strand
TAGCCAAGACCAGCGGCAACCCACGCTCGATCAAAACCCGTTGTTTCAACGCACGATGCAGCAACCCCAATTTGAGCGATCGCTGATTGTAGGGTACACCAACTTAGAAGAACTGGCCCGATTTCCCCAACCCAAAGCCCCAGAAATTACGCCAGAGCCAGAAGCAGAAAATTCTGAAGCCGAATCCATCAACTCTGATGAGCCTGCGGATGCCGAGTCATCAACCGAAGAAACGATCACTCCATCTGAACCTGGTGATACCGAGCCATCGACTGAAGAAACTGCAATTCCAGCAGAGGCCGCAACACCAGCAGAAGATAGCCTTCCAGATATTACTGATGAGGCTGATCAAGCAGAAATACCAACTGCCACATCTTCAGAAACACCTGAACCTGAAGCAGTTGAGCCTGAAGCTGAGACCAATGCAACTGAACCAGCAGACTCCACCACTGAACCGACATCAGCAACGGGGGCTGCATTTGATAGTCTCCAAACTTTAGCCCAAGAATACAGCGTGGTGGATGGTTACCTCTGGTTGCAACCCGAAGGGATTCGTAGCCAGCTCAATTCTTATTACAAAACCCCTCAACCCGAAAAAGCGGATGTGCTCACCCCACAGGCCGAGCAAATTTTGACACAAATTCCAGGGGCGAGCTTTTTAACCAGCAGTAGCCGCAACCTCAAAAAGCAGTGGCAAGAAGTCGTGACAACCTTCGAGTCAGATGCAACTCTCACCTCTGCGATTGATCTAGTTCGGACAGGCGTTCAGGGAATTACAGGACTTGATTTAGAAAAAGATTGGCTGGCCTGGATGGATGGCGAATATGCAGCGTTCCTCTTTCCGACGAATCAGGGGCCATTGAGCCAACTGTATCCAAATTTGAATCTGGGCCTCGGTTTTGTGGTGCAAACCAGCGATCGTGCGGCGGCTCAAGCAACGCTGCAAAAGTTTGACCAGTTTGTGGCACGTCAGTCTCAAGGTGCGATCGCGATCGCCAAGCAAACAATTGATGGGCAGCCTGTCACCAGTTGGGAAGTTGAAGAGTCAGGCAAGCGGCAGAGCTTTTTTGCCCACGGCTGGGTCAACTCAGACACCTTAGTGGTTACCAGCGGCTTCGGCCCCATGAAAACTCTCAACCCCAAACCTTATTTACCGCTTTTAGAAAATTACACCTTTAAAACAGCCACAGATTCTTTCCCCCGACCCAATCAAGGCTATTTCTATACCAACCTTGGCTCATCACTGGCCTTCTTGTACGGCGTGTTTCAGCCTTATAGCAGCGCTCCAGAATTGCGCGATGTGAAGCGTTGGTTGGGCACAATTTATAGCATTAGTGCCAGCAACTCTGCTACACCTGAAAAACAGCAGTTTGATAGCCTCCTCGTTTTGGCACCCGCTCGTTAAGTCGAGCCACTTTATTCTTTTAGTTAGCTATGTTGGATCGGATTAAGCATTTAGCTCAAACCCTCGCCCCACGCCTGATCGAAATTCGTCGTCACCTCCACAGCCACCCCGAACTCAGCGGTCAAGAATACCAAACCGCAGCCTATGTTGCGGGTGTCTTGTCTTCCTGTGGGTTACAGGTGCAAGAAGCAGTCGGTAAGATTGGCGTGGTTGGTGAGCTACTAGGACAAGGGTTAGATTCACGAGTTCTAGCCATCCGCACTGATATGGATGCCCTGCCAATTCAAGAACGCACCGGGCTGGAATTTGCATCTCGGCAAGCTGGAGTCATGCACGCCTGCGGTCACGATGTCCACACAACCGTGGGTCTAGGCACAGCCATGATTCTGTCGCAGCTATCAGAAGGCTTGCCCGGAAAGATTCGCTTCTTGTTTCAACCCGCCGAAGAAATTGCTCAAGGCGCAGGCTGGATGGTGCAAGAAGGCGTGATGGATCAGGTCAACGCCATTTACTCGGTGCATGTGTTTCCGTCAATTCCAGCCGGATCGGTCGGGATTCGCTACGGCGCATTAACGGCAGCGGCAGATGATCTAGAAATTATGATCATCGGCGAGTCGGGGCATGGTGCTAGACCCCATGAAGCTGTAGATGCGATTTGGATTGCGGCTCAAGTCGTGACTACTTTGCAGCAAGCTATTAGTCGAACTCAAAATCCGTTGCGACCCGTGGTGCTGACTTTTGGGCAAATTCAAGGTGGACGGGCACCGAATGTGATTGCCGACCAAGTACGACTGCAAGGGACGGTGCGATCGCTCCACCCTGAAACCAGTGCTAACTTGCCTGACTGGATTGAACAAATTGTCGCGAATGTTTGCAAAACCTACGGTGCTAATTACACCATTCACTACAAGCGTGGGGTGCCGTCTGTTCAAAACGATCCGGCCTTAACTCAACTGCTAGAAGCCGCTGCCCATGAAGCGTGGGGAAGCGATCGCGTTCAGATTTTGCTAGAACCGTCTCTAGGGGCCGAAGATTTTTCGCTCTACCTCGAACACGCCCCCGGCAGCATGTTTCGCCTTGGTGTTGGCTACCCCGATCGACTCAACTATCCATTGCACCATCCCCAGTTTGAAGTCGATGAGTCGGCGATCGTTACAGGTGTGGTTACGCTTGCTTACAGTGCTTACAAATATTGGCAGCAACATCACCGTTAATCTAGCTAGTGGCGATCGCGGCGCTCAGAGTTTATGTCTGATGATGGATGGGGCTGCTCGGGATAGTTGCCTACAGTAACTTAAGACGATTACTGATTTTGTAGCGATGGCTTCACCCACCCCTCTACACGGCACCGACTTGATTGATTGCGCCAAAGCCAATGCTAAGCAAGGCATTGAAACGGCAGCTCATTTGTGTGGCTACGGTCAAGACTTGAATACCTTTAAGCAAGAACTTCAGCAAGCCTGCCAAGATATTGGGGTCACTTTCTACGAACTTAGCGACCTGATTACAGATCAGCAAAACATCATTGAACAATCGGGTATCGAAGTCGCTCCAGACACCCCTGGAGAGCTGTAGATTTGCTAGGTTTAACCTATCAACTCTATTGGTCAACCGTTCGTTGTGAAAAAACGGGTCACCCTTACCTTTCCCAAACGCTCGATTCAAATGCCCGTCACCTATCGACTGGCAAAAGACTTTAACGTAGCGGCGAATATCATCCGAGCACAAGTCGCTCCTAACCAGATTGGCAAATTAGTGGTGGAGCTTTCGGGTGACATTGATCAGCTCGATGCCGCAATGGACTGGATGCGATCGCAAGATATTGGGGTGTCGCTTGCCAGCCGAGAAATCGCGATCGATGAAGAAACTTGTGTGCATTGTGGCTTGTGTACTGGAGTCTGCCCAACCGAAGCCCTCAGCCTCGATCCTCAATCTTTTCGGCTCACCTTCACGCGATCGCGCTGTATTGTTTGTGAGCAATGTATTCCTACGTGCCCAGTGCAAGCGATTTCAACAAATCTTTAAATCTAACCTCTGTCCGTATTGTCTACCAGTGATACAGTTGGACTGAGAAATCTTGGAGGTAGCGACCAGCGGTGAGTTCGAGAATGCCAATCGCGATAAAGTCTCCCTGGCTTTCTTTAGTTCTGGTGTTGATGGCCTACTGCACCTTCGGGTGGTTTATCTATCCGCCGCACTATTCAGGCTTTAAGTGGCTCTTTGCGGTGGCTTTTGCCGTCATCGTTACAGCATTGCTAACCACTGCTCAAAGGAGCTTGCGGGCTCGTCTACTCAGTTGGACAGTCTCTAGTGTTGGCTCTTTTATCATTGTGGTTTGCTTGGCATTTCTGAGCGCTGTGGTCTTATACATGGCGCATGTTTTTATCCACATTTTTTTATCAGTGGCAGCGTCCCTGCTAGCGAGACTTGATCTGCAAACTGCTGGTTATAAACCGTTGCAAGCGTTTTGGATTTTATCGGTCTTTTCTCTAGGCGGCTTAATGATGGGCTGGGCTCTCAACCGCTTCTTTATCTAAACCTTTGGTAGCTTTTAATCCAGATCTGAGGCAGCTTTGGTGAATTATTAAGCATGAAAAAGCAGCCGAATTGGGCTGCTGGTGTGGTGCGTGAGGAGTAGTTAGCTATAAGACTAAGGCAGTTCTAAGGCGACCGCAATTCAGTTACAGTTTTCGATACAATTAGCTACATTCTTTTGCTTCGCAGTTACATTTTCGTTAACAAGACTGTGGCCTGTCTGACCTTGCATACCTGACATAGCCTTGGTTTAACAGGTTCCACCCTAAGATTTTATCGACTATGCAGGCCGAGACACGAGTCGGTGGAGGGCATGGACACTGTAGAAACCGTCACACAGTAAGTCAATATTTTCTGAGAAGTTGAGGACACTATGGAAAGCGCTTAACTGTCCTCTTGCCCTACAGCTCAATGCAGTGGGGCAATTTTGTTTTAGGGTGTCTGGCACTGCAAACAACGAGATACACTCAGAAAAGTGTCCTTCGCGATCGCACTCTAGTACCTGAGATGAGGTTGAAATTCATGAAGAGTAGCCTGACTCAAGGCTTAGCGCTCCTTGACGGTGTCTATACCAGGTTTCTCTTGTGGAGTTGTGCCAGTTTAGGAGCTGTAGGTTTCATCGCAGCTTTGGCAATCAGCACTTCAGCTCAAACAGCGGCTGAGCGATCGCCAGAGATGTCAGCTTCAGGTTCATCAACCCCAACGCTTTTAATCCAGCGTTCTCCTTTAAGGGAAGGCAGCCGAGGGGCAGAAGTCAGAGAATTACAAGCACTCCTGCAATTGCTCGGTTACTATGCTGGCCCGATCAACGGGGTTTATGGTAACGACACTGCGATCGCGGTTGCTAACTTCCAGACAGCCGCTGGGTTAGCCGCAGATGGAGTGGTTGGCCCCGCCACTTGGGATCGCTTACTTCCAGCAGAGCCATCACTACCCGCTACAGCCCAAGCCAATCTTTTAACGACAACGACCGCCTCTACAGCTCCAGCCGTAGCACCAAGCACCCCTTCAGCCGCTGCTTTTCCGACGCCGACTCTGATTAATAGCGATCGCAGCACCCCAGCACCAGCCGCCACACTACCTGGAACAGCCACCCCAACCGTTACGACCAACTCACCGACTCCAACCCCTGCTGACAACGCTACACCAGCCCCAACGGTTGAGTTACCTATCTTACGTTTAGGGATGCAAGGGCCAGCTGTAACCCGGCTCCAAGAGCGATTACAAGCGATCGGTCTGTTCTCTAGCGCGATCGATGGTGTATTTGGCCCCGCTACCGAAACCGCCGTGAAAGCTGCTCAACAACGCTACCAATTAGATCAAGATGGGGTAGTTGGCCCTGCTACTTGGCAAGCCTTGCTGAGCAAATAGAGAAGTGAAGTATCCGACGCTGATGCTAAGCATACAGCGCGGGCTTCTCTAATCAACCGCGACAGCCT
>CBIHQL010000318.1:0-5395 GCA_966211855.1 uncultured bacterium | reverse complement strand
GTTTTGCTGTGGTGGGATTGCTATTGGCCCTACCCGTGCTCATGCCAAAAAGTGAGCACAAAAAAGAGGGTTCGTCACCTTACCCCTCTCACAATGGATATTTCGCATGTTGAAATCGTAGCTGACGATCGCGCTCAGCGTCCGATCTTGATTTCAGTTAAACCTAAGAACGGAAGCGGTTTTTACGCCGTCTTGCGATCGCTTTGCGTTTCCGCTTCTCAGCGGGAGTCTCGAAATGGCGCAGGCGTTTCACATCTGAGAAAATACCTGCTTTGGAAACTTGGCGCTTAAATCGACGCAGAGCCGATTCAATGCCTTCGTTTTCGCCAACTGTCACTTGGGTCATGCAATTGCCTCCTAAGCGTGGTGTGTTTGCGATCGCCCTGGTCAAAAGTTCAACCAGTTTGGTCAAAGAAAGTAGAGCCTAGCCATTGATCTGAGATCGAGCTTCAGCCTGAAAATCAGAGATTAATAACGACGAGAGAAGCCATCGCGATTGGAAGAAGTTCTGCGACCACCGCCGCCACCAGCACCGCGATTGCCACCGCCACCGCCTCTGTCTTCACGGGGCTTCGCTTTGTTAACCTTCAGGTCACGGCCCATCCATTCGGCACCATCTAACGCTTCGATTGCAGCTTCTTCTTCAGCATCGGAAGACATTTCTACAAAGCCGAAGCCACGCATCCGGCCTGTTTCACGGTCAGTAGGTAGCTGAACTCGCTTCACAGTACCGTACTCAGCGAAAACGCTATTTACGTCTTCTTCGGTCACTTCGTAAGATAGGTTGCCGATGTAAATTGACATGGACTCTCTCCAGAATCTATTTCAGAGTTGTAGAGATTGAGATTCGGAGAGGAGAAATGCCTGTCAATTCAGAACAAACCTGTCAACCGAAACTTAATGCTCATTAGACACCGTAACATAAAAGTTTCCAGGTGATCACGACACCGCTGGATTCTACAGTTAGGTGTTTTTGACTGAGGCTACTGTCGCATTATGTTTCAAGCCACTCGTCGTCGCTTAGCGTTATGGTACACCACAGTGACCGCTGTGTTGCTGCTATTGTTTGCTAGTGGCTTCTATTTATATGTGCGCAGTACCTTAATCGAGCGCATTGATGACACCCTCAATCATGTTGTCGAAGTCGTTCAGCGATCGCTGGTGATCGAGCCAGTCGATTTTCACAAAGAAGGTGGCGAACTGCGGCTCAATGTCGAAGCCAGTTTTCGAGATAATGCCGATACAGTCGAAGACGATCATATCGACCTAGAGTGGTTTGATCCGGCAGGTGAGTTGGTGTGGTCTACACTATCAGCGCCCTTAGATGTGCCTCTGCATCCTAACAGTAGTGGTGAAACCGTTCACTTGCCCACGACCAACCCGAATGAGGTGCATGACTCGGCGTTGTTGCGACAAGTGACGCATCGAGTTCAAATTGGTCGCCAAGTCTTGGGATATTTGCGCGTCAGTCACCCGTGGTTTGAAGTCACCAAGCCAATCCGCCAACTTATTTGGGATTTAAGTTTAGGCACTGGGTTAATGGTAATTGCAGTGGCAGCGATCGGTTGGTTGCTGTCGGGGCTAGCGATGGAGCCGATCCAAGCGTCTTATCAGCGGTTGAAACAGTTTACCGCCGATGCCTCACACGAACTGCGGAACCCGATCGCCACTATTCAAACTAATGTGCAAGTCGCGTTGGCTGACCCCGACCCACAATGGCAAGAGCAGCAACTCAAAGTGGTAGAGCGGCTCACCCGACGACTAGGGCGATTGGTCGATGATTTGCTGTTTTTAGCCCGTCAAGACAGTGGCATGGTGCAACCCCGATGGACAACCGTCGCTCTCGATGCCCTATTAATAGATGTGATGGAAGAACAGCAAGCGATCGCCCAAGAGAAAGGTGTAAGTTTGGCGCTCGATCTCGTAGAACCCATCGATCCGAGTCATGACCTGCGATTAGAAACCAAAACCCGCAACAAGAGCGAAACTCACCCACCCGAACCTTTCACCTTGGGCGGCGATCGCGATCAACTAGCACGACTGTTTACAAACTTAGTCGGAAATGCGGTGCAATATACGCCAACTGCAGGTCAGGTCGAGGTCAAACTCCAGCAGGTAAAGCGCAATCAAGGTTCCCAGCTATTAATTAAGGTTCGAGATACGGGGAGCGGCATTCCTGAAGAAGCGTTGCCGCACTTATTTGACCGTTTCTATCGAGTTGATCCGGCTCGCACTCACGATCAAGGTGACCCCAAAACAAAGGCAACTACAGGTTCGGGGTTGGGGTTAGCGATCGCTCAAGCCATTGTTGAAAATCATCAAGGCCAAATCACGGTCGAGAGCCAGCTCAATCAAGGCACGATCTTCACCGTTACCTTACCTGTCGGTTAGCAGACTCTTAAGTCTCTGTAGATAAAATTGACGTAATTAAAAGGAGCTAAACAAATGACCAATATTCAAATTGCCGTTGAGGGTGAAGGAGCTGTCCCTGCTACCGAAGCACTATTAGCGATGCCTGAGTTGTCAGGGAGTTGGGCACCAGCCGTCAACCAACCCACACGGGAGGGAGTCACCGCAACGATCGCAACCATTGTGGGTATTGTGGGTGGCTCACTGGCGATCGCTGAGCAGCTTCGCAAATGGTATGAGGCTTATAAAAAGGAGAAATCAGGCAAGCGGATTGAAAAGGTGCTGTTAGTCGGGCGCAATGGTCGGCGATTGCTGCTAGAAAATGCCACGTTAGAAGAACTACGCCAGATTTTAGAAGACTAGGGGTTCAACTTAGCCTAAACCCTGTGACTGAGAGCATCGACCGTCGCGATCGCTCAATGTCAAACTGAAAACATTCTCTCCTCTCGCCGCCTTAACGTGCAGATTCTTCATTTAGCGCTGAAGCCGATTGACCAGACTACGGTTGAGTTCCGTTATTTTTGGGACAACCCCAACCAATATCAACCGCGATCGCTTTGCCTCTCAGAGATTGCAGACTTGATTCGACTGGCTGAGCAAGATTATTACACGGTCTTGCCTGCTGATTGGACAAGTACGGGGCGGCGGCTCTACGATTGGCTCGATGGCAGCGATCGCTGGTTAGCACGACAACTGGCTGAGCATCCTAGTGAGGGGTTAGTTTTGGCGATCGCGACTAGCAAACAACTTGCCCATTTACCGTGGGAACTGCTCCACGATGGCAATGGTTTTTTAGTCGAGTGTTTACCTGCGATCGTGCCCGTGCGTTGGGTGGCAACAACTGCACAATTGCCAATGGTAGAGCAGCCTGCCAATCGTGCCTTGCAAATGCTGTTTATGGCTACTTCGCCCTTGGGAGTTGAGCCTGTTTTAGATTTTGAAGCTGAGGAAGGCCGCATTTTACAAGCCACAGCCCGACATTCTTTAGCGCTGGTGGTAGAAGAAAGCGGCTGCTTGTCAGAATTAGGCTGTCTCATTGATGACTATGGCAACGGCTATTTTGACGTGTTGCATCTCACGGGTCACGCCACGATCGCTGAGACAGGGCCACGCTTTGTCACCGAAACTGCAACCGGAGAAGCGGAGTTAACCAGCGCCACCGCTATTGCCAGAGCACTGCAAGGCCAGTTTCCGAGCATGATTTTTTTGTCGGGGTGTCGGACTGGGCAAGCAGGGGGAGCGGGAGCCGTGCCTTCTTTCGCTGAAGAACTGCTGAGCAAAGGTGCTAAAGCGGTGCTGGGATGGGGGCAAGCTGTTCTCGACACCGATGCCACGATCGCAGCGGCAAGTTTGTATCAAGCATTAGCGGCGGGTAAACCGTTAGCCCTGGCTCTAGCCTGCACTTACCAAGCTTTGCGACAACAACAAGTCACTGACTGGCATTTGTTGCGGTTATACCTCAGAGAGTTGCCGGGGGCCTTGGTCACACCCTTAAAAACAGAAGGCCGCAAACCTGCTCCTGCGCCGTCGATGGCGACTCAGTTTTTAGATGCCCAAAGCAAAAAAATAGTCAGAGTACCAACGCGAGAGAGCTTTGTGGGGCGGCGGCGACAGTTGCAACAATGCTTGCGATCGCTGACTCAAAATCCAGATCAAGTGGGAGTGCTGATTTATGGCATGGGTGGGCTAGGCAAAAGTAGTTTAGCCGCCAGACTGTGCGATCGCTTACCCGACTTTAAGCGGGTGGTGTGGGTGGGGGTGTTAGACGAACCCAGTTTAGTGAGTGGTTTAGCCGAACGTCTCGAAGACAAAACTCTCAGAGAGATCTTAGAAGCCGGTGACGAGGCGCTGAAGTTTCGGTTGCGGCGGGTGTTTCGGCAACTGGCAGACCAAGCTGCCAAACCGTTGTTACTGGTGTTAGATGACTTTGAAGCTAATTTAGACCCCCAAGCCCAAGGGTTTCGGCTCTCGGCTGAAGCGGTGCAAGTTTTAGAAGCATTGATTTGGGCGATTCAAGACCCAGAGCTAGCACGCCCACCGCGATTGATTGTGACTTGCCGCTATGAGTTTGAGTTTACGAGGTTGCACTATTTTTATCGGCAACCGTTAGAAGCTTTGCAAGCGGCAGATTTACAAAAAAAATGTGCTCGGCTCGATGCCTTCAAGGTGCAGTCTGGAGTGGCGGCTGACCTCAAAGCCCAAGCGCTGCAACTGGCAGATGGCAACCCGCGTTTGCTAGAGTGGCTCGACAAAACCCTACGAAACCCCACGATTAACCCCGCCGAGGTGTTGGCACGCTTAGCCACCGAACCCACCGAACTGCGCGAACAAGTTTTGGCGCAAGCCTTGCTCGACCAAGTTGACTCAGCGCTCAGGTCACTGCTGCAACTGGGGCTAGTGTTTGAGTTGCCTGTACCACCCGCCGCCCTGCACACGATTGCCGCCCACCTCAGCGATCTGCCCACCAAAATAGACCGAGCCGTGGGGCTAGGGCTGCTAGAAGTGGGTGCTGATGGCTCATTAAGAGTGCCCCGCATTTTGCCGCTCTCGCTCGCAGCCACAGAAACGCTCTATCCGCAGGCAGCGCAGGTGTTATATCGGCTGTGGTGGCAAGAAGCCGAAACCTCAACCGAAGCCCAACGCCTCGAAATTCACCGCTTAGCGTTATTGGCTCACGATGCAATCATTGCCGCTGAGATTGCCGATTCTTTGGCAAGCCGTTGGAACAATCAGAGCCGATTTCGTGAAGCTGTTGACTTATGCCGTGCCACTCTCAACGTTGGTCAAGATTATCGTGTGCTACACGCACTGGCTCGCTCTGAAGAGTCTTTAGGTCAGGTTAAGCAAGCAAATCACCACTACCAATCCGCCCTCAACGCTTGCCCTACCCAAGACATAAGAGAAAAATCAGCCATTATTCACAATCTAGCCATCCTCAAAGCCAATCAGGGACAGGTAGACGAGGCGATCGCTCTCTATCACCAGT
>CBIHQL010000317.1:0-5403 GCA_966211855.1 uncultured bacterium | reverse complement strand
CTCACCGACACCGTTTCTAGCACTTCTAGCACCAGCGACCCCACACCTACAAACAACGATGGTACTGCTGCGAATGCCAAAGTCACTACAAGCATTACTCCTAGCGCTGATGTAGTCACTACTAAGACTGGCCCGACTACTGCTGTTGCAGGGTCTACGGTTACTTATAACTTAACGACCGTCAACAATGGCCCCAGTGCAGCAACCAATGTAGTAGTCAAAGACAATATTGGGATTGGCCTATCAGGGGTCACGGCTTCTAATGGGGGGACTTACGATTCCGCAACTGGGATTGTTACGTTTCCAACTATTGCTAGCCTCGCTAATGGTGCTACCCAGACCTACACCGTCAGCGTTACAGCCCCTACCAATGGTGGCACTCTCACCGACACTGTTTCTAGCACTTCTAGCACCAGTGACCCCACACCTGCAAACAATAACGGTACTGCTGCCAATGCTCAAATAACTACTACTGTCACTTCTAGCGCCGATTTAGTAACGACTAAGACTGGCCCAACTACTGCTGTTGCAGGGTCTACGGTCACTTACAACTTAACTACTGTTAATAACGGTCCGAGTGCTGCAACGAATGTCGTAGTGAGCGACAACATTGGTATCGGTCTGTCGGGTGTGACTGCCTCGAATGGCGGTGTCTACAATTCCTCAACCGGGATTGTCACCTTTCCAACCGTAGCTAGTCTTGCGAATGGTACCACTCTAAACTACACCGTCAGCGTTACAGCTCCCACTAGTGGTACATTGACAGACGTTGCTTCTAGTAGTTCCAGCACCAGCGACCCCACACCCGCTAACAACAATGGCACTGCTACCAACGCTAAAGTTTCCACAAGCATTACCTCTAGTGCCGATGTTGTAACAACTAAGACTGGCCCTACCACTGCTGTAGCAGGATCAACCGTTACCTACACTCTGACCGCTACAAACAATGGCCCTAGTACCGCAACAAATGTGGTGGTGAGTGACAATATTGGGACAGGTCTCACGGGTGTGACTGCTTCAAATGGCGGTGTCTACAACTCCTCAACCGGGATTGTCACGTTTCCTGCGATCGCCAGCCTAGCCAATGGGGCTACCCAGACCTATACCGTTAGCCTGACAGCGCCTGCGAATGGCGGCACAATCACAGACATTGTTTCTAGCACCTCTGATACCAACGACCCTACAGCGACGAACAATAACGGTACAGCGACGATTGCCAAGGTGACAACGACGGTTACCCCAAGCGCTGACTTAAGCATTAATAAAACAGATGGACAGACCACAGCCCTTCCAGGCAGCCCCATCACCTACACAATCACGGTTACCAATAACGGCCCCAGCAGCGTCACCGGAGCAGCGATCGCAGACACCGTCCCCAGCAGTATTACAGGCGTAACCTGGACTTGTAGCACTTCTTCTAGCTCTAGCTGTAGTGCCTCCAGTGGTACAGGCAATACCATTAATACTGCGGTTAGCTTGCTCAGCGGTGGGACTGCGACCTATATCGTGAAAGGAACTGTTTCCCCTACCGCGACAGGCAGCATCGTCAATACAGCGAGTGTGGCGGTTCCCTCTGGCGTGACAGATCCCAACACAAGTAACAACAGCAGTACTGATACTGATACCATCACACCCACCGCCGACCTGAGCATTAATAAAACTGACGGTCAAACGAGTGTTGCACCTGGTAGTTCTGTTGTTTACACGATTACGGTCACGAACAGCGGCCCTAGCACTGTTAATAGTGTGACGGTTGTCGATAATCTCCCGACTGCAATTCAAAATCCTGTCTTTACAACCACAACCGGAACCTATAACAGCAGCACTGGGGCTTGGACAGGGTTAAATCTGGCGACCGGGCAGACCGTCGTTCTAACCCTAAGCGGTACGATATCTCCTACTGCCACTGGCAGCGTCACTAACACAGCGACCGTCGCCGCACCGACCGGAGTGACTGATCCCAATACTGGCAATAACAGCAGTACTGATACAGATACAGTGACAGTCACACCAGCTCAACTACGTTTGGTGAAGCGCATCACCAGCATTAACGGCACGGATGTTGCTGGTTTTGTCGATGACCCCAATGATGTAAATGACAACGCAGCCAAATGGCCTGGCCCTACCTCTACTTCTTTACGAGGGGCAACTAACGGTGGTCTCGTGAAGCCTGGAGATGAGGTGGAATATACCATCTACTTCCTTTCTGATGGTGGCTCTGATGCTCAAAATGTCACCTTCTGTGACTTGGTGCCAAAGAATCAAACTTTAGTCACGAATGCTTTTAATAGCGTTAGTCCGGCATCAGGTGGAACCGCTGGGAGCGATCTCAGCATGTTTGCTTCTGTTAATGGTACTCAAGTCTCCTATACCAATATTGCAGATGGAGATAAAGGCCGTTTTTACCCCAGTGGCGCAGCCGTACCTACGCCAGCGGGTGGTACCAGTCCTCAGCCATGCCCTGCTACCAACACCAGCACCAATGGTAATGGCGCGATCGTCGTTAATCTTGGCACTATCCCCAAAGCACCTACATCAGGATCATCTACTAGCTCCTATGGCTTTGTGCGTTTTCGAGCAAAAGTAGATTAATAACTAGTAGCTGACTCATTGGTACCCTGCTGCTTGTAGAGAGAATAAGTGAGCGTAGCGTCCACCCGCTGCTACTAACTCGTCGTGGGTGCCGTGCTCGATGACTTTACCGTTTGCGAGTACCACGATCCAGTCAGCCATACGCACCGTGGAGAAGCGGTGAGAGATCAAGATTGCCATTTGGTCTTGGGTAACTTTGCGAAATTGGTTGAAGATTTGTACTTCCGCTTCGGCATCCATTGCGGAGGTGGGTTCATCTAGAACGAGGATGTCAGCTCCGGTGCGCATGAAAGCACGGGAGAGGGCGATCTTCTGCCATTGCCCTCCAGAGAGTTCTCGACCGCTCTTGAACCAACGGCCTAAGCGAGTTTGAAAGCCTGAGGTCATTTCTTGAATAAAAGGAAGAGCCATTCCTTTTTCGGCAGCACTTTCCCAGCGTTGGGCATCGGTGAGGTGCTTGACATCGCCAACACCAACATTCTCTCCTACCGTAAATTGATAGCGAACAAAAGTCTGAAAGATCACACCAATGCGTCGCTGTAAAGTTTCTATATCCCATGCTTGCAGATCTAGTCCGTCCAGGAGAATGCGACCAGAACTGGGACTGTAAAGTCGGGTGAGGAGTTTAATCAGGGTTGTCTTACCAGAGCCGTTTTCGCCAACGATCGCCAGCTTTTCTCCGGGTTTGAGATGAAAGGAGACATTTTTCAGGGCAGGTTCACTATTGCCGGGATAAGTAAAAGAGACATTTTCAAAGCGAATGCCATCTCCTGGATCAGAACCCCAGTGAGCATGACCCACTGTTTGAGGAATCTCTTCTTCTAGTAGTTCATACAAGTTGGAGAGATATAGTGAATCTTCATACATGCCACCGATCGCGCTTAAGGCTGAGGAGAAGGTAGATTGACCTTGACGAAACACCACAAGATACATGGTTAAATCGCCCAAGGAGATTCGACCCGCGATCGCTTCTAAAATAATCCAAACATAAGCTCCATAAAATGCAAGTGTGCTTAGCAGCCCTAAGACATAGCTCCACAGCCCACGCCGTAGTGTTAGGTTGCGGTCTTCGCTATAGAGACGGGCAAAGATATCTCGGTAGCGATCGAGCAGCATTGGCCCCAGTTGGTAGAGTTTCACCTCCATCGCAAAATCTTCACGGGCAATTAGAGTTTCTAGATAGGTTTGCTCGCGGGTTTCTGGGGCTCGCCAGCGAAATAAGCGAAAGGCTTGTCCTGCAAATCGAGTCTCAGCGATAAATGCCGGGATCGCAGCCAGCATCAAAATTACGACTGCTCCCCAAGAAAACTTTAATAGCAGTCCACCGTAAGTCATCAAGGCTAACGCGTCTTGACCTAGACCAAAGGTTCGGCTGACTAGACTTAGGGGTCGGCTAGAGGCTTCTCGACGGGCGCGGGTCAACTTGTCGTAAAATTCTGAGTCTTCAAAGTGAGCCAGATCGAGAGTAAGTGCTTTTTCTAAAATCAAGATGTTGACTTTCTGCCCTAAGAGCGCCCGTAGCAGGGATTGGCAGAGGGTTAAACCTTGCTTACTGCCTGCTAATAACGCAACGGCGATCGCTTCTAGTGATAAGTATCCTAAAGCTGTCCAACGATCGCTCAACACCTGAGATTGAGAGGCAGCTACGACCCCATCAATGATCAATTTGCCAATATAGGCGATCGCTCCTGGCAATAGACCAGCTACTAAGGTAAAGAGGGCGACAGCGATGGTCAGACGGTGGTTGGTTGACCACACCAGAGCGATCGCACGCTGGCAATAACGAAACATCCCTAACGACTGCCGCAGTTCTTGCAGACGTTGAGAAAAGGAAGGAAGAAGTTTCTGATCCTGCATATTTCCACAATACCTTGTGGCTTAGCAGGATGCCCGTTGGGGTGTAGGTATTACCTTTTGGTGTTTTGCTTGGTAGCGCTTGGCTCAGTCAGGATGAGCAGCTTAAATTTTGTTTGTCAACGGTACATAACAAGTCTTTTACCTGAGTCAACAGGGTGTCGAAGTCAATGGGCTTACTGATAAAGCCGTTTGCTCCTAACGCGATCGCTTCTAAGGCTCTGCTTGCCTCGTAGGCTGTAATTAGCAAGATGGGTAAATGAGCCAAACCAAGCTCTTGCCGCACTTGTTGAATGACTTCATAGCCGCTGATATCAGGCATCATGGCATCGAGCAAAACTAGATCGGGTGGTTGAGCACTAATCGCAGCCAGAGCCGCTTGCCCTCGATTTGCCAGTTCCACCACATATCCTTCGGCTTCCAAAACAGTTTGCAATAAAAAGAGGTTGTCTTCGAGGTCGTCCACAACCAAGATCCGAGGATTCGTTAAAGGCATCGTTAGAAGTAAATTTGTTATGTTATCTATAATTCACTTGACCATATTCTGCGATCGCTTTCCTATATACCAGGTCGGGGTTTGGATGGCTCAACGTCATACTCAAGATAGATATTGTCAATTAGGTAGATAAAAATCAATCAAACGTGTAAGTTCTGTCCAAAGACTAATATCTCAAGACAGACACGATCGCTAATGGCAGAGCTTAAACTAAATGCATTAGTAACGAGGTCAGAGTTCCAGATTCTCCCTTCCTAACAATGCTCACGTTACTAGGATTTCTCCCAACACAAGTGTATTGCGCCTCTAGCAAGGGTCTTACTAGAGGTGTTTTTTTGGAATATGGGTTTTGGCAGGGTTAGCGTTGGCGTTGATCGCGCTCTAGTTGATCCAACACCTCATGGGCGATCGCACACCACTCTTGACGTAAGGGCGCGTCTTTTGGGCTGTTGGTTAAGGCT
>CBIHQL010000316.1:0-5407 GCA_966211855.1 uncultured bacterium | reverse complement strand
CAGAACAGCACCATGCTGAAACAAAAGTCCAACAGGCTCACGATCGCCTCCAAACCCAATTGCATGAAATTGAGGTGTTACAAACGCAATTGCGTGAGCAAGCCATTCGCGATGCCCTCACTGGTTTATTCAACCGTCGCTATTTTGAAGAGACATTTCCTAGAGAGCTAGCCCGGGCCGATCGCGAAGATTACCCCTTGGCTGTGGTGCTGCTGGATATTGATTATTTCAAGAAAGTGAATGATACCTATGGTCACCAAGGCGGCGATCGCGTCTTGCAAGCTTTTGGAGAACTATTGCGTCGTCATAGCCGTGCCAGTGATATTGCCTGTCGCTATGGTGGCGAAGAATTTGTGTTGGTAATGCCGAAAATGTCCTTAGCTGCCGCTGCCCGCCGAACTGAACAAATCTGTCACGCTTGGCAAGCCCTCCCTGTGCTGTATGGAGACCAAGAAATTTATGCCACTGTCTCAGCAGGCATAGGTGTGTTTCCTCAAGATGGTCAGACACGAGACACTTTGCTGCAAGAAGCCGATCAAGCTCTCTACACGGCTAAGGCTGATGGTCGTAACTGCGTCCGGCACAGAGCCCGAAAACTCAAAGACCCGCTCTCACTCAACCAAACTCGCTTAGGAGGCGACCACTGAGTGATGGTTGAGGACTTGTTGTTGCATCGCGGCTTTACGACTTTCAAAGAGTTGAATCACGCCATTGGCAACAGCCATCACCACGGTGGGGTCGCAATCTGCCAGAAATTCTTCAGCCGTGATCTTGTCTTGGAAAAAAGCTTTGGCAGGTTGGAGCAACTGCCGCACTGCCGCAAACCCAATCGACTTGACAATAAACGTCGCCGTTGGAGAATTTTTGACATCGTAAAAAGAGTCAATGGTGCGGCCCTTTTCGAGCAACTCCAGCACATCTTTCTCGACAACGTTTTCTGGAGGATAGTGGCTCGCGATTTTCGGCAAAAAGTGCTCAAGCTGTGCCGTGCTTGCACCTGATGAAGGTAACTCACCCATCATCGTGGAAATCGGGACATCGCGACCAATGCGAGAGGCCAACGCTTCAATAATCGCGATCGAGACGAGTTTACTACCCAAGTACAATCGAGCCACTTCTAGGTTCTTGGCAGTGCCATCGATGAGCCGTTGATAGGTTTCGTTATCTGGCTCTTCGTAAAACTGGCGAAACACCAACTCTGGCCTGAGGAAGTTCATGAAGCCTTCCATCTTTTGCATCGACAGCCGATAACCTTGCACCTTGTAGGCGTTGGTATTTTTCAGGTCGTGATTCGTTTCGGGGATGAGGTTCCAGGTGTTGTCGAGGAAGTGTGCTGAACTCGGTGATGCGAAATTCTCGACATCTCGGTTGGCAAGACGGACGGCTCGTTGGGCAAATCTCAGCGTATCAGCAGCGCTCCAACCTAACTCAAACTGCTCGTTGACCTTGGCTAGCCGTTGATAAAGAATTTCGTCGGCACTGAGCCCATCGGCAGACTTGGGTCGAAACGGGATCGTCGCTTCAATACAAGCAGCGATCTGAGCGAGATGACTCAGTGAAAGGAGAGGAGCTAAAGTTTTGGCGGCGATGATTGCACTCAGAAACTCATTCTGTCCGGCGGTGGGGGAAAGAACTTGGCTAGGAGTAAAACCAAAGACAGCGGCAACCAACTCAAAGGCGCGATCGCTGGGCAAATCTTCGGCATCTAAAATCATCAGATGTCCGGGTGCTTCTTTAATAAAGGGCGCGATGAAGCGGCTGATGTTGACGCTGATGCCTTGGTCTACCTGGACATACACAAGGTCGTGAAACAGGGCAGCCAATACCTCGACTGCATCCCCTGAGTCACCCACCTCAAAAATATGCTCTGGGGTGTGAAAGTAGCGCCACGGCCCGGTCATGGCTTGAATAATCAGTTCAGCAATTTTCTTGAGGTGCTTGAGATCAATTTGCCCCTGAAGCTGCTCGATTGCCCATGTTAACCGCTCTAAACACCGCTCTTGATCGCGCTCTAGCTCCATGCGCCCTCCCTACTTCCCTGAATTTTTTAGACCAATCCTCGGCACGACTTACCAAGTATGTATACCAGGCTTACACCTAACGAAAAGTGGCTCAGAATACGAGTGGTTCGTTGATTGTACTCACTTCATCAAGGCGGCGTTGTGAGGGCGATCGCAACTTAACAAATTGTTTCTCGAAGTAGACCTCTCCCCCAACCCCTCTCCTGCAAGGCGATGGGCTATGAATCTCGCTCCCCTTTCCTCGTAGGGAAGGGGCTGGGGGTTAGGTCAACCTTCTTCGCGGAGTGCTTCTAAAACATTACGGTCTTCAAGCGTTGAGGTGTCACCAGAAACAGCATTGCCACTCGCGAGATCTCTAAGTAGGCGACGCATGATTTTGCCCGATCGGGTTTTGGGTAGGGCATCGGCAAAGCGAATATCTCCCGGACGAGCGATCGCCCCAATTTCCTGGGCAACATGCTTCTTCAACTCGTTTTTGAGTTCGTCGCTGGGGGTTTGATGGCCTTCTAGGGTCACGAAGGCGACAATATCTTGCCCTTTGAGTTCGTCAGGTTTACCAACCACAGCGGCTTCAGCCACAGCCGGGTGAGAAACCAGAGCTGACTCAATTTCCATCGTGCCTAGGCGATGTCCGGCAACGTTAATCACATCATCGACGCGACCCATCACCCAGAAATAGCCGTCTTGATCTTGACGGGCTCCATCTCCAGCAAAGTAGACGTATTGACCATCTTTGGGCGGAATGTGCTCCCAGTAGGTACGCCGGAAGCGATCGGGATCGCCGTAAACCGTCCGCATCATTCCAGGCCACGGATAGCGTACTGCTAGATAGCCGCCTTGGTTGGTGCCCACGGAGTCACCATTCAAATTCACCACATCCGCCAAGATGCCAGGGAAAGGCAATGTTGCAGAACCCGGCTTGGTCGCGATCGCCCCTGGTAGCGCGGTAATCATAACCCCGCCCGTTTCGGTTTGCCACCACGTATCGACAATGGGGCAACGCTCACCCCCAATGACGCGGTGATACCACATCCAAGCTTCGGGGTTGATTGGTTCGCCCACCGTGCCCAGCAACCGCAAAGATGAGAGATCACGAGCTTTCGGGATGTCTTCGCCCATCTTGATGAAAGCGCGAATTGCGGTCGGTGCTGTGTAGAAGATCGTCACCCCGTGCTTCTCGATCACATCCCAGAAGCAGCCAGGGTTAGAAGTGCGGGGAGCACCCTCATACATCAGAGTGGTGGCACCGTTGGAGAGGGGGCCATAAACGATGTAGCTATGCCCGGTAATCCAACCAACATCCGCCGTACACCAATAAACATCGGTGTCTTTGAGGTCAAAGATCCACTTGGTGGTCATGTGGGTGTAGAGGTTGTAACCCCCAGTGGTATGCACCACACCCTTCGGTTTGCCTGTACTGCCAGAGGTGTAGAGGATAAACAGCAAATCTTCGCTATCCATCGGCTCCGCAGGGCAATTGGCAGACATTTGCGGTTGGAGTTCGTGCCACCAGTGATCTCGACCACCGAGTTGCATGTCGATGTCTTGTCCGGTTCGACGAACGACCAACACGTTTTCAACACTAGGAGCACTACCATCAGCCAGCGCTTTGTCTACTTGAGCTTTGAGAGGAACGATCGCGTCTTTGCGCCAACCCCCATCGGCTGTGACGACCAGCTTGACCTGACCATCTACCAAGCGATCGCGCAAGGCCTCGGCACTAAAGCCACCAAACACCACCGTATGAGCCGCACCAATTCGGGCACAAGCCAACATCGCGATCGCCGCTTCCGGGATCATTGGCATATAAATACCGACGCGATCGCCTTTCTGCACACCCAGATGCTTCAGCGCATTGGCAAACTGACAAACTTCGCGGTGTAACTGGGCGTAGGTAAGGGTACGACTATCACCCGGTTCACCTTCCCAAATCAACGCGGCTTTGTTGCGTCGCCAGGTGGTTAAGTGGCGATCGAGGCAGTTATAGGAGATGTTGATCTTGCCGCCCACAAACCATTTTGCAAAGGGAGGTTGCCAATCGAGCACTTGATCCCACTTTTGGAACCAATACAGCTCCTGCTCTGCAAGGTCGGCCCAAAACTGCTCAGGGTTGGCTTTGGCGCGATCGTAAAGCTGCTGATAGTCTTCAAAACTTTTGATCTGAGCTTGCTGAGAAAACTCGGCTGAAGGCTTAAATAGACGCTCTTCGTGAAGAATAGATTCAATCGTAGGTTCTGACATAGCTCGTTTGATCACCAGGACGGCTCCTCCAAAAACGATACTTCGTTCTTGGGGCGGTTGGGCAGAACTATATTTTGAGTTTGTTTAAGCAGACGCCGTTTTTATTGGATGGCTGAAGACTCAGATAATTGTTGGGCTGCTTGCTGCATCAATTGAATATCTCGCTCTGACCAAGCCCAAGAGCTGTGGCAGTGATGGGCGATCAACAAGCCCCACAGTTTTTGCTCAACAAGAATTGGCACTACCAAATTAGCTCTCACTTGCATCTGCTGCAAAAATTCGCGATGACAAGGTTGCAGAGGTTCGGTTTCAACATCAGCGATCGCCCGCACCCGCCCATCCAAATACAAGGCAGCATAGTCATCGTTAAAACACTCATCAGCCCCCGTCGAGCCAAAAATCGACAACTGGCGATCGCTCAAAGCCTCAAAGGTAACCTGTCCTTTCCACTGCTGATAAAAGTAGTACAGCACCACACGATCTACTTTGAGGGTGGTTTGCAGATTGCTAGTGATTTGCTGTACCAGTTGATCTCGCTCTAAGTTGCGGGCTAGACGGTTTGCAAGCTGACGCAGATTCTGATCAGAAGCGTGATTTAATTCATTAAAATTGCTGCGCACGGAAAGAAATCTAAGAAACTGCAAAAACGCTGGTTTCCATCATAGAAGGAGTTTGTGATTCTCTTAACCAGAAAAAATATTAATTTCTGATTTAGTCTTGCCTATAGAGACTGAGGTTTTGAGCCGATGAACGCATAATTAAACTTCAGTGCAAAATAAAAAATCTCTTAATAATAAAAATCCCTCCTGTTTCATAACAAGAGGGAGGAAAATCAAGCTCTAATTAGTATTTAGTCAGCGATCGCCGCTTATTTCCGAATGGGGGTTCCGCAAGGATAGGTTGCGATCGGTTCTCGTTTCTCAGCTTTAGCTTTGACGGTTTCGGCAAGGGTGGCAAACTCCCGCTCTTGATCGGCACTGGCTTTTGCTGCGAGGTAATCAGCTTGCAGTTTCGCCAGCATTTCTTCGCGACGGTCATATAAGCGCTTGAGCGGACGTGGCGCACACTGGTTGATCACATAAGCGGTCATGATTGGCAGGGCGATCGTGCTGTCGGTGTAGCAGACGATGGTGCTGGGTAGCTCG
>CBIHQL010000315.1:0-5466 GCA_966211855.1 uncultured bacterium | reverse complement strand
CCAGCATCGAGGTCACCATGAACAGGATACGCATCCAACTGGGGGTAGCGCTAGCAAACATGTGATGTACCCACACCAAACCACTCACGACCGTAATCAAAATTGAGGATGCGGCAATCACGCGGTAGCCAAACAGTGGCTTACGGGCATGGACAGGCAAGATCTCAGAAAACATCCCAAACACAGGCAGGATCATCACATACACTGCGGGATGGGAGTAAAACCAGAAAAAGTGTTGATAGAGAACCGGATTGCCACCCCCCTCTGGGGAAAAGAAACTTGTCCCGATCGTAATGTCGAGCAACAACATCACAGCGCCTCCGGTCAGCGCAGGTAACCCATAGAGTTGAATCAACTGTGCCCCTAACACTGCCCAGACAAAGGCCGGAGTTCTAAACCAGGTCATTCCCGGTGCTCGCATTTTAAAGATCGTGGTGACAAAATTCACCGCACCCATGATTGAGGACACACCGGAGATCGCAACCGCCAAAATCCACAACACCTGCCCGTTAATCAAATTCCCCGTGGGGTTTTGGATACTGACAGGCGGATAAGCCCACCACCCTGACTGCGAGGGGCCTCCAGGGATTAGGAAGCTAGCCAACATCAGAATTCCCACGACTGGGATCATCCAAAATGACACCGCATTCAATCGAGGGAACGCCATATCTCGCGCCCCAATCATCAGCGGTACTAGATAATTTCCTAGCCCCACCAGTACAGGGAACGTCCACATAAACAGCATGATCGAGCCATGCATGGTGAACAGGGCATTATAAACGGTGCGATCGACTAGATCTGCTTCGGGGGTAATCAGTTCACCCCGCATCACCATCGACAACAGCCCGCCAATTAAGAAAAAGGTAAACGCTGTGACAATGTATTGAATGCCAATGACTTTGTGATCGGTGCTGAAGGTGAAAAATCGCTTCCAGTTGTCAGGCGCACCCGGATATGGTTGACCGCGAACGGCATCGATTGGTTCAAGAGAGATGTTGGTCATGATTTACTAGATTCAACAATGAGAAAAATAGAGAACGGGCGATCGCTGATCAGTGGCTGGCTATTCAGCCTTTGACAAAGTGCTAAGCTAGTGCCCTACAGTTCTATGCGGGTGGGCTGTCTGGTTGATGTTTTGGGGCATAGTTCACCATCGGAGGTGCTGCGGGTGGAATCGTTTCCCAACCCCGAACGGCAACTTTATCTTTGGTAGTGCCTGTGCGATCGCTGGTGTTGGCTCGACTATATTCAAATGCTGCTTGATTAAAAGCCGGGGTCGGTGATTGAGCAGCAGCATCAGCTAACCATTGTTGATATTCTTCAACGGGCTGAACGACGACATCTGCCTGATTAGCAGCAAAGTAGGTGCCACTAAACATCGAGTCACGCAAGCGATAGTTTCCTGCTTTCACCGGAGTCAGTTCAAAATCAATGTCGTGATTGGGCACCACATCTTGCTTGAGGCGAAAGGCTGGGATATAAAAGCCATGTAATACATCCTCTGAGTGCAACGTGAACCGCACCCGGCGATCGACAGGTAGATGCAACTCAGTACTAGTGACATTTTGGCTGGGATAGTGAAATACCCAAGCCCACTGCTTAGCCAGCACGTCAATCTGTTCAATGGGTGCCGTTTCTACAGCTTTTTGGATTTCTTGCTGAGGTGTACTGTCAAACGGCTCTGCGTAAGCCGATTGCATTATCTGCGGCATGTGTAAATGCACCAGTTCCATCGGCCCCCGCACTGCCATTTTTTCGTAAGTGCGATAGCTCACAAACGACAGGGTTAATACCAAAACCAAAGGCACGGCTGTCCAAATCACCTCTAGCCAAGTGTTGCCTTCGATATGAGGGCCGTCACTCATGTCATACTTACTAGCGCGATGAAAGATTAATGAGTAAATAAATGGGCCGATTACCCCCAAATAAATGAATGTGCCTAACCCCGTGAAGAGGCTGAACAGATCATCTAGCAACTTGGCTTCGGCTGCGGCTTCGGGTGGAAACCAAGAATAAGACTGCTTTGCCATCCAAAAGCTTACAAACGTGACCAGAATGGCATAGACCGTCATTACTAAAATTGCGCGAAGTTTCATCATGACATCACTACAATTGATTAGGATTTCCGCCTAAGTGCAGTACTTGATCTGCGGTGACGTGAACACCAAATTCAGCACCCAGATGGGCACCGAGTGTTCCTTGGGCAAACATCAGCGCAAACACAAATAAACCAGCCGCAAGGTAGCTCCACTGCACCTGTCTAGCCATATCTTTGCGCCACTGATAGCGTTGAAAGCCCCGCCAAACCGTCATGGCTACAATGCAAGTCAAAATTAGTACCCCTCCTACGCCATGCAAGATCATCGTTTCTAAGGCATGTAGACCCCAAGCACTCTTGACATCGGCTAGCGGTACAGCCAAAGAAACCTCAAACAAGCCTGCCATCACGGTAAAAAAGGTAATGACTGCGGCGGCTAACAAGTTGTACCAACCCACATCGAATAGTGCTGAGCGGGTTACCGGAATTGCCAAATATTTGAACACTGCTTTGTCTAGCGGAAACAGCGCCCCGACGATATCAAAGGCGATCGCCACGATAAACAACCCCAAAGTCAAATGCACGAGGTTGGGATGAATCGGAATTTGATAGGGTAACCCATTGATCCCCAAACTATCCCACTGTTGCAGTAGATCTGGATTCATGACAGACCGCCTCTAATCGCATCAACGACAGGAATGGTATGTAAGCCATAGACCCAAACGAGTAAACTGCCTAAGTAAGATTGCACACAGACAATCCCAACCAATAGCACACTCACCGCTAGATAGGGGATAGGTAACTGGGGTCTTTCTTGCAACCGAATCACATAGCGCCATGCGGTAACGATCGCCAACATTGCTGAGAGTGACCATCCCAAAACAGTATGGACATTCAACGTTGAAACAGAAGCAGCATAAGGTTCTGCTAGACCTGCTTCAATCTGTCCAAAAATGATGGCGATAAAAATTGATACGGTTGCGAAGGCTAAATTCCACCAACTGACTTCATACAATTTGGAATTTTTTGTGAAATACCCCAGTACATCGCAAAATACGGCAAACAGTACCATCGCAATCACAAAATGCACAACGATGGGGTGAATAGTATCGGGATACGGGAGGTTATGCTCATTAAGCGGTGGAAGATACTTAAACACAGCTTTTGAAAAAATCCAATAACAGCGAGAGGGGGCCAATACTAATAAAGTATGTGGAGTTTAGCGATCGCATGAAGTATTTAATAAAGATCTAATAGACCGAGTCGGTACACAAAGACCTATCTATATAGGCACACAGCCATAACCCCTGAGTTTCATCAAGAGTTCCTGTCTGGAGGGTATCTTGATTTTTTGGTTTATAAAATCAGTCGCAAGAGAGAGAAGCCTGCAATTATGAAGTTACTCTAGATATGCGATCGCCCCTCCTCTCAAGAACTTGGCTTTCACCGGAGAGAAGGGGCTGAAAAACGATTAGATTTAAAGTGGGCAAGGTTGTCAGGCTTTGTGAATTCACCATAGGTGTAACCCAGAACCTGCTCTGAAAATGCCGAGGTTATGAAGAGGCAGACTCTACCGCATTGCGCGAAACACTATATTGTCCTTTACGACCTCGATACCACTGACCATCTTTTACACCTAGTGAAAGAATGTTGAGGATGCGATCGCGAGCTTTATTGCGCACTGACTTGGGCAGATCATCTTCAAAAATGGCTGCGATTAGTTCTACCATGCCGAACAAGCGATCGGGTTGTTGTTGCATCACCGAGCCGATCGCAGCGGGTAAAGACGTTTGGCGGAACTGCGATCGTAAATAATCTTGCCAATTCTCTGAGCCTTGTGACTTGGTAGAAGTACCTGCCTTAGCGCCTCGCTTTCCTCTAGCTGGAGCCTCAGCCGTTTTTGCCCCTCGTCGTCCTCGCTTAGGTGCTTCGGCAGGCGCAGGAGCCTCAGAAGCGATGGTAGATACCTCTGTCTTAGAGGTTGCTGGGGTGCTTGATGTCTCTGTGGCACCAAACAAATCCATCACACTTTTGAGGCTGAGCCGCTTCCCTTGCACGTCCATTAACTGGGCTGTTAGTTCTGCTTCTTGAGCAGCCAAAGCGGCATCTGCTTCTGTCAGTGAAGATAACACTGTATTGGGATTGGGTGTAGACGACTGAGACTTAGCCATAAGAATCTTTGAGATCAAATATCGTGTTAGAGAGTATCATACCCATCCACGATGTTCCCTGAAAGCCTTTGAGCTTTGTTTTCACGACTTTGAGCAACAAACTTAACTTTTTGCTGAAACTTCTTGCTGATCAGCGTTAGAGATGAAACTTGAACGCCAGAAATTTGCTATCAAAGAAGCATTGTTTGCTCGGAAAACTATCATGCAACCAATTGGAAAAACTTGTTGGGCGATCGCAGAGGGTTATATTCCTCCCTCTAGTACTGGCCCTGAACCGCAAATGTTGAGTCACGAAACTGTGTGTATTCTCAATGCGGGCGACCAAGATGCTCAGGTTGAGATCACTATCTTTTATAGCGACAAAGAACCTGTTGGCCCCTATAAAGTTTTGGTTCCAGCCCGTCGCACCCGACATATTCGTTTTAACGACCTCAAAGATCCGGCACCTATCCCAGTCGATACTGATTTTGCCAGCGTGATCCAATCTGATGTGCCGATTGTGGTTCAACATACTCGGTTGGATTCTCGTCAGGCAGAAAATGCTTTGCTTAGCACGATCGCCTACAGTAATTGATACAACTACAGTAGTTTTCACTTCCTAGTCTTCCAAATCTAACAGGGTGGTTTCAGACCAAGAAATCCGAAGTAGACTCAAATTCAGGGGGAATAAGGCTGGCTCAAATTCCCCCTGAATAGAGTCCTAGCAGGCATCCTGGAAAGAATTTAGAGGCAAATCTAGAGATTGCACAGTCAGATCCTTCAGAGTAATCGTGAAGTTACGTTGTTCACCTGACGCAATAAAGGTCGCGATCGCTTCACTGGTCACTGCCACCGCTAGCATCACTAGATTACGTGCCAGTGGATAATCGCAGACATCATCATTGACATCTGAAGGAACGCGATAACTCTCGTTCCAGATTACTTCAGCATAATCGGCAGAGAGTCCCGCATGAAGGCAGGGGAGTCTAGCCTTCTCAGCATAATCTTTCACGACCTGCCGTGAGTTGCTGTTATCGAATACATCCACGATTAACCTACTATCTTTAAGCAGTTGAGCCGCATTAGTTGAAGTTAATTCTTTAGTTTCAGCTTCTACCTTCGTCCCAATCGCTCGATACAGATTATTCGCCAGAATCTTAGCTTTGAATGCACCAACATCTGAGCGGTAGTAGGGCTGGGTCGAGAGATTGCGTTCCTCAATGCGATCGCGATCAATTACTTTGAGCTTCCCAAAACCAGCACGAGCTAGATTTTCAG
>CBIHQL010000314.1:0-5480 GCA_966211855.1 uncultured bacterium | reverse complement strand
TATCTCTATGGCGACGGCAAACAGTACCTCGATTTTATTGGGGAGCGATCGCGCTAGCAGTGACAGGGGTACTGCTGAGTTACTTGCCCTGGTTACCCACCTTGCTGAGCCACATCAACCGTCCCGAAACCGAATGGATTGCCTCGGCCCGTACGAGCTGGCTTGAGCAGTTAGCCCCCCTTGTGCAGCTAGCAGCCGCCTGGGTGATGATGGTGGTGCTCTTACCCGTTGAGCAACAACCTATTTGGGTGATTATTCCCTCTGCTTTGTTAATGTTGGTTTTCGTGATTTGGCTTGTCAGAATCTCCCTCCAAGGATTTCGACAGCTTTGGCGTCAACCAGAAAATCACTCAGGCGCATTAACCCTCACTATTTTTACAGTATGTGTGGTGGTGCAATATCTGGGCATTGTTTACATTCTTGGCAAAGATATCACCACAGTGCCTCGCTACAACTTCACCTATTATCCAGCGATTTGTGCTTTGTTAGGTGCCAGTTTAGTGAATCTCCCTCATTCCATAACTACGACTAGTCCAGAATCAGCAAAACGTGGGTGGGCAGCGTGGCGAGTTCCCGGCAGCGTGGCGCTTGTGAGTTTAATCAGTTGTCTCTTTTTGGGGCTAGGGCTGACCTTCCACAAACCCTACTATCCCGATCGCATTGCTCATAACTTCTTGCAAGAACCAGACAAACCTGTCATGGTCGTCAGTAGCTATGACACATATCTAGAGGTAGCGTTGGGTCTGAGCTTTGATCTTGAAGTGCATCAGCAACTGTTAGCTAACCCGGCACGCAATCCTAACGTCTATTTTGGTTTTTGGAGCCGTCGCCCTGATTACAATCGCTTTTGGCAACAGCTCAGTCAAACTGATCTCCCTATTTCCCTACCCTTAAATTTATGGGTAGTTGCTAGTGGTTTGAGACGGGAGGACTTTCCTGAGCAGGTTCCCTTAGCTACCACAGCGACCAATCAACCTGTACGATGCGATCGCGACCCTGAGCAATATTATCGAATCGGTATCCCTTATCAGCTTTATCGATGTAATGCTGCTCCCTGAATTTGAATAGAACTACCAACGAGAGGCCGACCAAAAGCTTCCCAAGCATTGCCATCTCGCAGAAACAATTCCATCCATCGTGTCGTTTGCCCCTGAGGATCTGTCCAGCCGCTACTTCCGGGTGCAAAGGCCAGTTGTCCAGGTTCTACCGCAAAGCTTCCATCACTCGCGATCGCCTCACGGGTTGTCTCGCCAATCTGAATTGAAACTGAAGAGCCACTATCCATTGGGTAATCTCGCTGTTGGATAGTGGTCTTTAAATTGCCATATCCATCCACATACCCAATAACGTGATCAGGGATATCCGGGATATCGGTTGGTGAGATCGTTGCATCGAGGGCATCGGGTTGACCGAGGGCGATCGCTGCCGCCGCTTGGGGAAACAAATCTCGCGATCGGAACTGAGATCCAGCATCTGCAACAGCCGCCCATCGTAGGTCTACGGCTGCATCTCGAATAAATGAGAACGTGTAGCCTGCGTTGACTCCAATGACTCGCACTCCATTCGGGAGACGTGCAAAGGCCAGGCGCTCCCCTGCGTTGCCAGTCCGAGCTTGCGGATCATCCTGACGAGGCGCAACATTGTGATAGATGATCGTTCCAGCCGGGGCTTCATTTAAGCCTAACTGAGCAATACAAAACCCAGCCGCTACTGTAGCAAAGGCGGGCACCGGGGTTAAGACAGGTTCGGCATCTGGTAAATAGAGCTTGATACGCTGCACCACTTCTGCAAACGCCAAATCCCCTTGACCGTAATCAGCAATGATGTGAATCAACATAGGTTTGCCGCCAGATATGCTTTAAACCTATCGTGGCTCTGAAGTAATGCCCTCAATCTAGAGATAGTTTCCTGGCTGTTTGTGATGCACAAAACATCCGACGGTCATCATTTGCTGCACACACAATAGTAAGCCAGGAACTTCAGGAATCATGCCTGCGGTGAAAATCCGGCGATCGGTGGCTTTGAAACCGTAAACACCACAGAAATGAGCCGGTTGACGCACAGATCCGCCAAAGTCATGACACCATTTTCTGAACCAATCGGTTTGTGGCGATCGCTAAGTTCAGTCTTCGCCGTATCAATTTGGTTGCCAAAAACGCAACACCCCCAGTGGTGACGAAGTCCCATGCCAAGCTAGCACTACACGAAACCTCCTCTGTGCTAGTTACTCTCTCTATCATGGCAACTTCAGTTCTCTCTTTATTCGCCAAATCTACTCTCTTGAGTTCTATCAAGCCGGAATGGCGATCGCCAAAACCCTGGCTACACAGTCGATTAATTGTCTTGACATTACTGTCTCTAGCAGCAAGTTGCACTTTCACACAGACTCCTAGCATCGCAGCTCAACCTTTCAAAGGAGACAGCTCACGCCAAACTCAGCACCCAGCGGCTAAACCACAAACTGCTACCACGAAATTACCGACTGCGATCGCGCAAGCAGTGTTGCAGGATGCTACGAAAGCTTGGGGACTCACACCAAACATAGGCAAGGTTATTAATGCTAAACCCATTAGTTGGGCTTATGGTTGTGAGCGTTCTACTTTTCCTTATCCCTGTGACCCTGTGCTCGTAGAAGGCTGGCAGGTTGCGATCGCCAGTGGCCCTCAGCGTTGGGTTTATCACACCAATACTAATGGTTCCTTAGTCAGGCTTTATACACGGGAGATTACAGCCTTAGACGCACAACTTCCCTCTAACGTTAAAGCCACAGTTGTCAAGCTAGGTGCAGAGCATTTGAGCTTGCCTGCGTCTCAACTGTTGTTCACTCAAGTAGAGAAGCAAACCTGGCCCAATAGCTGCTTAGGGTTACCCAGCCCCGTAGAGCGCTGTGCAAAAGGAGCAACTTCCGGTTGGCGAGTTACTGTAGAAGGTACACCAGGGCAAAAACAGATCTATCGTGTCAATAACACAGGTCAACATATCAGAGCAGAAGCGATCGCTGGATTGCCTGCTCGAACTGATCAACTGCCCACAGCAACAGCCAAATTGATTCTCAAAAACGCCAGCGATCGCCTGAAAGTGCCGATGCATCAACTGTATATTTCGCAGGCTGAGCGGCGGTTGTGGTCAAATTATTGCTTAGATTTAGCAGACCTCGGCCTAAACTGTGCCCAGAGCCGATTAGCGGGCTGGCGGGTGAGCATCATCGGATCTGGACGCAGCTTAGTCTACCGAATTGATGATGCTGTTTCTCAAATCAGACTTGAACCACAGATTGCTACCCAGGTTACTCAACTTCGTCGCTAATTCCAATTACTTGAATCAGCCAAACTGCCAACATGCCGAGGAGTGTATAAACCGCGATCGCCACCAATAAATTAATGTCAAAAACTGCTGCACCTCCAGCAAATGTAGGACTCACAAATAAAGTTGAGAAGGGGGCAACAAACGGTTCCGAAAGATTACCAATAAACTGAGCAAAAGTATTTTGAGGATTAGCTGCTGTTAAGCGGAGGAAAAAGCGAATCAGCAACAAGATTAACAAGGCTCCGATGAGGTAATAAACCACGCTCATCGCCCGACGAGCCATCAAATTACGTCGAAATGTAGCATGACGGCGCTCCTCAGCTTGCAACCGATACAACTCTTGATTGCGGCGCTCTTCCTCCAACCGATAGGGGTCTGGTTCCGACCGAGGTGGCTCTTGGTTGTATCTATCGTCTTCCATCTTCTCTTCCCCATCACAGTTTGAGCCATCCACTAGGCTCTGTAAGGCAGTGTATCATCCACCGCTCATCTGTTAAAAAGCAGAAAACGTTAAGTCGGCAACAAACAGCGCAAAACAATCAAGGCATCCATCACCGCAGTCAACAGAAAGGCCAGAATAACTTGGGGCATTTGCTTCTGTGCAGAAAAGATATAAGCTCCCAGATTTGCCAACCCAAACATAGTCCAAGAAATCACGCTAACACCCGCTGTTTCACCTCGTAAAACAGGAACAAGTTGAAACAAAGTTGCAGTTGGAAAAATAATTGCTGGTAGCCAACCGGCAAAAGATTGTAAGAACTGTCCTCTGTTCGCTCTATCAGTTAATCCTGGCATGAAGCCCTCGATCAATATTAGACTTACGAGTTAATGCTACAAGTTTAGTTTCTGATAGCGTACAGCTACTTGATAGAATGTGAGGGTGCAATCAGACGATCTTTTTGTTGAGAAACACAATCATGGCGCAGTTGACCGAGCAACCTATTGTTGGACTTGATATTCCTAGCCTAGAAGCAGAACTATCAAATCGGAGTCCTCAAAAAATTCTAGAGCGGGCACTGAGCCTTTTTGATAACATCGCCATTTCTTTCAGTGGAGCTGAAGATGTGGTGCTGATTGATATGGCTCATCGACTCGGTAAAGACTTTCAAGTTTTTAGTCTTGACACAGGCCGTCTCCACCCCGAAACCTACCAGTTTATCGATCGCGTGCGCAAGCATTATGGAATTGCGATCGAAATCATGTATCCCGATGCGGCTCAAGTTGAAGCCCTCGTGAAAGAAAAGGGTCTCTTCAGCTTCTATGAGGACGGTCATAAAGAATGCTGTGACATCCGCAAAGTAGCTCCGCTGCGTCGCAAGCTCTCCACCCTTGACGCTTGGATTACGGGTCAGCGCAAAGATCAAAACCCCTCTACAAGAGCAAGTGTCCCTGTGATTCAGACAGATACAGCTTTCTCGACCCCAGACCGACAATTGGTTAAGTTCAACCCCTTGTCTAACTGGTCTTCTGCGGATGTCTGGATGTATATCCGCTCCTACGAAGTACCTTACAACCCTCTACACGAGCGCGGATTCGTTAGCATCGGCTGTGAGCCTTGCACCCGTCCTGTCCTACCTAACCAGCATGAGCGTGAGGGCCGTTGGTGGTGGGAAGATGCTGGCAAGAAAGAATGCGGTCTCCACGCCATTAACCCCACTCAGGGATCATAACCATTGACCTCTTTCCAGACCCCTCTCCGGCGTAAAGAGAGGCTTTGGATCTGGCTCCCCTTCCCTGCTAGGGAAGGGGCTGGGGGTTAGGTCACCAGGCTAATGAACCTAGTGGAGCATCTACTGGTCTGAGTCAAACAATTCCCAAAGGCCAACTGTGCCAACGAAAAAAGTGTAAGTGCCGTATTGCAGCGGCATTTTTTGTTTTTTGGGTGCGTAAACTGCCGCGATCGCCCCTTCAATCAAGTGTGCCCCAACGGCAAAACGCTCGATCGCAAAAACGGGCGCTAAGCTACTCGGCAGCGGATTGCTTGTAAATAAAGCAATAAGATTGCCTAATTCTAAAGCGATCGCCCCAGTGATTAGAATGGTCGAGATCACTTTAATCGGAGTGGCAGTTTGTTGAATGATGACCTTAAAATTCACGCGATTTACCAAGAAGCTTCAGTATTTTTATTGCGGTTGCTATTTCGCATTCTAGTCGGTAACGATCGCTGGCAATTT
>CBIHQL010000313.1:0-5497 GCA_966211855.1 uncultured bacterium | reverse complement strand
GGACTTTTGTTTCAGCTTGGTGCTGTTCTGTGACATCGCGCAAGACAATCAACTGCCCCGTGAAGTTTTGGGCGCGATCGCGTAATGGGGTCATACGCAGCTCAACATAGCGAGGTGAGCAGCCTTTTTGGGTAATCGTTAACCGACCCTGGCAGCGATCGCAGCATTCATGCATGATCTCCTGCCACTGAGAGACGCTCTCTACTAATGATTTCCCGATGCAGGCCACGGTCGTCTCTAGCATTTCTTGGGCTGCGGGGTTAATATCAACGATTCGGTTTTGCTTGTCTAGCACTAACACCCCATCGCTCATGCTTTCGATCAGCAGGTCACGGGCGACGGGTACTACGTCAAACATCCGAAAGCGAAAAAGATTGGCTGAATAAACCAATCCGGCAAGCATAAAACTCATGGGGGTAATATTCAGACCCGGGGGTGTCAGATTGAGCATATAAGCGCTGCCACCAATTAATGGAATCATTGCGCCTATGAGTGCCAACATAGACTGCCGACGATAAAGTACACCAGGACGCAGTGCCGCTTTCGCTAAAAGAAAAACTCCTCCTAACGTGTAGAGGTAAACACAAGCCATCACCCAAAAAAAGCCTGGCCCGTGGTGATAAATAAGTTGGTGGCTACCGTCAGACTGGAAAACGAAGCGAGTCCAAACCAGGTGGTGCCAATCGTTAGCTGCGACCAACCCGACATTGAAGATTGGCAAGACCCATAGTTGAGCAAGCTTACGTCGGGTCAGCCATTGTTTTTGGCGGGTGAAATGAGCTGCAAAAATCAAAAAGAGGGTGATGACGCTGCCAGAGCCGACATACTCTAGCGTTGACCAAAATATTTTGCCAGTGAGGGTTGTTGTTGCAGCTTCAGCCGCCGCCGCAGTGGCGTATCCAGCGATCGCCAGCATCATCCTGATAAAAGGTTGGCTTGCTGGAGCCGCAGTTCGACGTTGCCAAGCGGCATACGCAACAGCTAGGGAAACCAGGGCCGTCAGACCCAGGATATTAACGTAAACGGCTTGGTCTACGGGCATTTAACGTTAGCGAGTACAGCACATCCCGATCGGGTTTCTAGCATCATTATCAAGAACCGATTGGCGGAATGACTTCAGCCACGTTGCTTAAATTGTGTTAAATATAACTAAATTTGTCAGGAAAATCACATAGATTCAGTTTGAGTTTCGCTAGATTTAATCATCTGCCAGCAGGGGCAATGTGGAAAACACGGCAGATGAAGAAGTTAGCCCAGCGATCGCAAACAGCTCAATAGTTTCGGTTTCGTCACGACATAAACCCCAGCAATCGGATTTTCAGCAATTTCTACACGCGCTTGCGAAAAGGCCACGATTGGGGTCACGAAAGGTAAGTTTTTCGACCTTTTCATGGCGATCGCTTGCCCCTTGGCCTGCTTCAAAAAGTCTTTTTCAAAGGGGTATTGCGATCGCCCGTATTGCCGATATAGCTGCTGACCGTCACTGCGCACTTCGCCTCGGTGCGACTTCACATCAATGGTGTAGGCTCGCCCCTGCGGTGATACCAAAAAGACATCGACATCTCCAACGCTGCGATCGCGAATGCCATATTCGACTTGCCAACCCTGGGTTTTGAGGGGAGCCAAAACAGCGGCGATCGCTTCTTCACCCGCTGCCCCTTGATCAGCATGGTTGGCTCGCATCCACCAATGTTTTGCCCGCAGCAAACTCAAGCTCGCAGGTACAAAACACGCGAAATAGGCCCAACCCGGTAGCACCATCGGCACCATGGGCAAGAGAGTTTTGACAACATGAGGCAGCACAAAGGGTAAAAACGCCCAAAAGCTGGCTAGCAAAAACAGCAACACCGCCTTGAAGCGACGTCGTCTTGCCAAAACTCGCACATTGTAGCCCGCTTGAGGCATGAAGTTTCAAGTAACCGTGAATCGAGCAGCGTCTATGGAACGATCAAAACCGGACAGGGGGCTAGGTTGATCACGCGGTTGGTGACGCTATCTGCTACGCCTTCTTCGGTCAGCCCAAGACCTCGGCAGCCCATAATAATCAGGTCTGCATCGATTTCATCGGCAACATCGCAAATCGTGAATGCAGGTTTGCCCTCACGCTCGATCAACTCTGAGTCAATGCCTTGATCGGCAAACAAAGTTTTTGCGGTTTTCAGCAACTCTGCGATCGCCTCTGGTGAACTCATTTCACCCGCAGCTTGAGCTGACTCTTCTGGCTCAGGCACCTCAACCACCGACAAAATAATCAAACGGCTTTGATGGAACTTGACCACCTCCGAGACCATATCGGCGGCCTGACGCGATTCTCGACTTTGGTCAATCGGAAACAGAACTGTTTTAAACATAAGCGCATCTCCGAGACACAGAGCTAGGTAAAATGTGGACGACGCATAGTTCTAAACCTACCCACAACTTCAGATAACCTGTCTAGGTTCCACCTCAACGGGTAGAAAGACTGTGGGCGGGTGGGATCTTGCTTTAATCTGGATAATAGGTAAAAAGGCTCATTCAGGAGAAATTTCTGTGTCCAAAAAAACTGTAGCAAATTTATCGTCGTCCGATTTAGATGGCAAGCGTGTCCTGGTCAGAGCCGACTTTAACGTGCCTCTCGATGACCAAGGCAAGATCACAGACGATACTCGCATTCGAGCTGCCCTGCCTACTATTCAAGACCTCACCTCTAAGGGCGCTAAGGTAATTTTGTGCAGCCACTTTGGACGTCCCAAAGGTGTAGATGACAGCCTCCGTCTAACTCCCGTGGCTCAGCGCCTCTCTGAACTGCTCGGCAAAACCGTTGTCAAAACCGACGACTGCATTGGCGACGAAGCGGCTGCTAAAGTTGCTGCCATGCAAAACGGCGATGTGGTGCTGCTAGAGAACGTCCGCTTCCACAAGGAAGAAGAAAAGAATGATCCTGAATTTGCCAAACAACTCGCGTCTCTAGCTGACCTGTACGTCAACGATGCGTTTGGTACCGCTCACCGGGCTCACGCATCGACCGAAGGCGTTACTCACTACCTCAAGCCTTCTGTTGCGGGCTTCTTGATTGAGAAAGAACTGCAATATTTGCAAAACGCGATCGAAAATCCTCAGCGTCCCCTGGCAGCGATCGTCGGTGGCTCTAAAGTTTCTAGCAAAATCGGCGTCATCGAAACGTTGCTAGATAAAGTAGACAAGCTGTTCATCGGCGGCGGCATGATCTTCACCTTCTACAAAGCTCGCGGCCTCAGCGTCGGTAAGTCTTTGGTCGAAGAAGACAAACTCGAACTCGCTCGTGCCCTTGAAGCCAAAGCCAAAGAAAAAGGCGTAGAACTCTTGCTGCCCACCGATGTGGTTGTTGCTGACAACTTCGCGGCTGATGCCAACGCTCAGACCGTCAGCATTGACAATATCCCCGATGGTTGGATGGGTCTCGATATCGGCCCCGACTCCATCAAGGTGTTCCAAGATGCGCTATCTCAGTGCAAGAGCGTGATCTGGAACGGCCCTATGGGTGTATTTGAGTTTGATAAATTCGCTAAAGGTACCGAAGCGATCGCTCACACCCTAGCTGGCTTGACCAAGCAAGGCGTAACCACGATCATCGGCGGTGGCGACTCTGTAGCTGCGGTTGAGAAAGTGGGTGTTGCCGACCAAATGAGCCACATCTCAACGGGTGGTGGTGCCAGCCTCGAACTGCTCGAAGGCAAAGAACTCCCCGGTATTGCAGCACTTGACGAAGCATAAGATTCGCTAGCTATCTCATATATTGCACCTTAGGTGTTTGCGGCAGGCCACGGGGTCTGCCTTTTGTTTTGCGATCTAGCTGATTTCACAACAAAAACTGGCACCCTCATTTGTAACTAGAGGAATGCCAGCCAGCGTGCATGGATTGATGAACTCTTCGTTTAGCTTCGCCTGCTTCAGCAATATCGCCATCCTCCAGTCAGGTCATTCAAGTGGATGTTGCAGAGGCGATCGCGCATCATTAAAGCGTCACAACACTTGACTGGCTATGGAACCCCTAACCATTGCGATCGCAGAAGGGATTTATCGCGTGTATGCCAATGCCAAAGAGCGATCGCGACATCCTGAGCATCTGCCACCACCCATCCTAGTCTTGTTTCAAAAATTCAAAAGAGCCTACGAAAGCAAGCATCTTCAGGGACTGGATGACACGCTTTCAGACAATTTTGTGAGCGATATCTATGGGTCAACCAAAGCTGATTTCTTAAAGCTGATGGAATTCAACTTCCAAAAGCTGAGATATGGGTTAAAGCCCTACCTGAAGATTGAGATTTTTAATATCAACACTGCTTCTGATGTGGCGTTCTCGGCAGTCATCGAAATGAAAGCCAGTCTTCAGTTTGTTGGCATTGTGACACCGTTGCAGTGGGATGCTGGCAAGATATTTTGTGAAGCGCAACCAGAAGGGGAGCATCAATATTGGCGGATCGCAAAACTGATGCAATTTAAGCCCTAATTCCAAAATAGTTCTCGCGGCATTGCGAAATTTATATTTTTTGGGGCAAGTGCTCAGAAATCTGTCAAATTAGCTCAAAATAACGGCAAGATTCTGCTGTCGTGCTTGCTTGGGCTGTACCGATAGCGTCATTCACGTCTGCCATCCTTTAGGAGTTCCGGTGATCTACCCGTTCTTGCGTCGCTCTGGTTTAGCACTCTCTGCCGCGATCGCCCTCAGCAGCATCACGATTTCAGCGACCGCTCAACCCGCTAATGTCTTTACACCTCACCTAGACCAGATTCGCCAAAGTTTGCCTCCTAACCTGGTGATGCGACTGCCCAATCAGATTTTGCTAGGTGGGCCAGCAGACGCAGATTTTATCGATGCGCTGATTGTCAAAGTGTTGTCATCTCAGTCGCCGCCGACGATGACCGTTAGCCTCTTTACTTGCGACAGTGGGCCACAACCTTGTTTAATTGGCAGCTTTTCGGTAGACAACAAGTTTTCGGCAAACGCGCAACGAGAACTCAAAAAACATCAAGCCGCCGCTGCCCCAATTCGCCTGCGTGAAGGAATTCGTGGTTATTTCTTGCCAGGAGCCAGCCAAAACCCACCCTCACGGTTTTCATCGGTGATGTGGGAGCAGGGCAACGAGATTTACACCGTCAGCTTCTTTTCGGGAGAGAAGCAAAATATTTTGAATATGGCTTATGCAATGGCGAATAGTGCCCCGATCACCCGTGGTGGAGTCCCTCGAAATCCATCGAATCGATTGTTTTAGCAGTTTTGGGTTAACGGCTGAGGGTGAGGCGATAACGCATCAATTCGGGAGAGTCGGCTACCACGACAATTTGGTAGTAGCCCGGTTGCGACAACAGTCCCGACCAATTGCCCACTGAGGACTGATTGAGTAATGCTTGACTCGTATTTGTAGAGTTGGGTGCATAAATAGAAAGTCGCGCCGCTGCCTTAGGAGCTTCTAAACGGAGCTTGAGCGGCTGACCAGCATTAATATTCACCACATAGGCTTTGCCTTCTCCTGGCTTG
>CBIHQL010000312.1:0-5501 GCA_966211855.1 uncultured bacterium | reverse complement strand
CTGAGTTGTAAGGTGCGATCGCCTCTTTGAATGGTCAGCACTAAAGATTTCTGCAAACCGTTTTGCTCAACTAACCGCTGAACGGCATCAGCAGTGGAGACCGCCTCACCATTAATTTGTTGAATGACATCTCCAGCTCGCACCCCAGCTTGAGCAGCAGGTGAATCAGGTGTGACTCGGACGATCAAAATCCCATCTGTGGCAGGCACCTGTAAGTTTAATTCGGGGTTGTTTGCTAACTCTCGACGAATTTCTGGCGTGAGAGCCACCAACTGCACCCCAATGTAAGGATGATCTACTTTGCCTGTGGTGATCAGTTGTTCGGCAATACGACGAGCTGCATCAATGGGGATGGCAAACCCTAAGCCCTGTGCCCCACCAATAATGGCTGTGTTGACCCCAATCACTTGACCTCTGGCATTGAGTAATGGCCCTCCAGAGTTACCTGGGTTAATGGCGGCATCGGTTTGCAAAAAGCCAATTCGCTTGTCAGATACCCCGACATCACTACTAGAGCGATCGGTAGCACTAATCACACCTAGCGTGACCGTTTCTTGTAAACCGAGGGGGTTGCCGATCGCGATCGCCCATTGTCCAGGCTGTACTTGGTCTGAGTTACCCAACTCTACAGTCGGCAAATTGTTCGCCGGAATTTGCACCACTGCAATATCTGTAACTGGGTCGGCTCCTAAAACTTTACCTTCATAATTGCGCCCGCCCGGAAACGACACTTGCACTACGTCTGCGTTGGCAACCACATGGGCGTTGGTCAAAATTTGTCCGTTGGCATTGATCACAAACCCAGAGCCAATTCCACTAACCGTTCGCTCACGCGGTTGAACAGGCAAGCGATCGCCAAAAAACTCACGAAAGAAGGGGTCATTTAAGGCTTCAGGAATGCGGTTACGAATCGTCTGAGAGGTGATGATCTGCACCACGGATGGTTCTACTTTTTCCACGACCGAGACTACAAAGTTGGTATCTTCTGCTGTTGGTGTGAGTGGGCGATCGCTGCTGCTGCGAGGGGCAATTACCTCTGACTCTGGAGAGCCTGATGGTGAAACCACCTGAGAGATCTCAGAACAACCTCCTAAGAGGAATGCGCCCACGATAGCCCAAGGTCCTATGCCGCGCTGGATAGAACCACACTGAACGATTCGTCGTAACCAACCACGCTCAACTAACAAATTACTAACCTCTAGCGCTTGATCACTCTCGATTCTATCTCTATCAACTCTGTTGCCCTGTCGTTTTTTCGGTAGTTTATTCCAGTTACCTAACTATTCAAGATTAAGCCTTGGTGATTGGGAAATATCGAATTTTCTCCGCGCTTTCAAGTGAGCGATCGCTAAAAAATGGGAGTCTGACCCGGATTCACCGCACACACAAACTCACTGCCGCGATCTAACCAACTCGGTGCGCCTGCTAGTTGAGAGTCAGGTGTTCCTAGCAATAAAACAAGTTGTAAGAAGTCATTGCGCTCATGCTTGGAAAGGCTCAGCCAAGTGCGATTTGTTGCTAATGGCACCAGTTCTGACACCGCCAGAGGCCGATGTTCTCGACCGTGATTGCTCGCAAAATACAAGTCCATACCTGCGATCGCCTCTTGCCAAAAATTGAGGATATTGGCCTTAGCTTGCCGAAGAATCTCTAAATCTTGGGGCAAGGCCAGTAACTGTTCGGCTACCTCAGGGTACTGCATGGTTTGACCCTTGACGGTCAGTTGTCGCCAAACAATTCCAGAAACTTGGTGCTCAATTTGGTAACGATGGATGGTGTCTCGAAAATCGCGGTAAGCCGTAAATTTTTGGACTGCTTCGGTATTTACAAAGGGAGCGACCACTGGGTTAAATTCGGTGGTTGTTGCCGCTAGATTTAGTCGCTGACCCTTGAGACAAGCTTGGTACTCTGCCGCCAAGATGTTTAATAAATCTTCAGTAGTGTAGACCTTAGACATCCATTCACCTGGCGATTGAACAAAATTGAGGTCTTTAACCTCATACCTACCTGCTTGAAATGTAGTGTTGATCAGGAGTTTTGGACAAGATCCGGGCTTTACAAATTGACCCAGCCTCTACTCAGAGATTTGACTCTTGGATCGAGTGCCGAATTGGCGATCGCCAGATGGCAACTCATCTAGGCATGCATTAAAGGATATTTAGAGGATCTCCCCTCCGACAGAACCTTTAACGACTATCAGTCCGATAATCTGGAATGTGTAGCTATTGATTCTCGACATACTAGGCAAGTTTTGACTTGAGTTCAGCTATCAATAGCAGTGCAGGTTGGGATGTGTACCGACCTGTCTAGTTTTTGCTTGTCGAGTCACCATAGGCATCAACCTGATACGAAGCCTTTCTGGGAACTGTTGAAAAGGAAACTGTAATCATGACCCACGTTTTACTCGTTGATGACGAAGAAGCGCTACGGGCCAGCTTGTCTTATGCGCTCATCAAAGAAGGTTACCAAGTCACGACAGCAGCCGATGGACAAACTGCGCTGAAATTATTTCACAAGCAAGTTCCTGATGTGATGATTTTGGACTTGATGCTGCCTGGAATTGATGGCATGGAACTGTGCTGGCGGATTCGAGCTTTCTCTAGTGTGCCAATTTTGATGTTGACTGCTAAAGATCAAGATATTGATAAGGTTTGGGGTCTAGAAGCAGGAGCCGATGACTACATCACTAAACCTTTTAATACCCGTGAACTCTTAGCTCGCATAAAGGCTGTGTTGCGAGGACGCGCAGTCAACCAGTCTTCGTAAATTCAATTGCTAGTAAACTTCAATTTATTGTTGTCGAGCTTTTCATTGTGAAAATTCCTCAGGTTTCGCGCTTGGAGGTTGATTCCCAGTCGAAATTTGTGCCTTTGACCTGGCCTTTTGGTCTCCGGTGGAATTCAATTTACCGGAAATTGTTGGTTACCTATGTGGCGCTGACAACTCTGGGTACCTCTATTCTAGCCGCCTATATTTTGTGGTCTTTTTACGGCTACTTCATGCGGACACGGCAAGCTGAGCTAACGACTTGGGCAACAGCTCTGAGTGAAAGCGTAGGAGATGCGCTCGAAGCAGGAGATTTGGAGCGGGCTGATCTGACGATTCAGCGCTATGGCAAGCCAGAGTCGGTTACCTTGCGAATTTTTAGCCCTGATGGCAAATTACTTTCGACTTCAGCGCCAGAGATCGATCGCCAAGTCAAGGATTGGAAAACAATTCCTGGTATTGTTGAGACCCTAAAGCGAGAACCTAGCCAGGGGGCTGCTAAAGGTGTGCTGTCAAACGACGATCGCTTATATTCTGCTCAACCCATTATTCGCAACAATCAATTTTTGGGTGTGCTACGCATGTCCATCACGTTGCGACAATTTCAACGGCAGTTTCGGACGGTTGTGTTTACGGTATTAGGGACGCTGTTGCTTACAGTCATACTCTGTGCCCTGATCAGTGAATGGCTCGCTCGGAATATAGCCCAGCCGATTCAGGCAATGCGCAACTTTGCAGGTCAGATTGGTAGCGGTCACTTAGGTGAAAAGCTCAACATTCAACAAGAAGATGAATTGGGCCAACTGGCGACCGAACTAAATCGCATGAGTGAGCGGTTGGCTTCGTTGGATAAAGAGCGGCGAGCCTTTTTGGCAAGTGTTTCTCACGAACTGCGCACCCCCGTCAGTAATGTTTTGGTCACGGTGGAAGCGCTCAAAAATGGTGCTAGTGAAGAGATTGAGCTGCGCGATCGCTTTATTCAAACCGTTGAAGATGAAACAAAACGTCTCTCTCGCCTCATTCACGATTTGCTAGACCTTGGGCGCTTAGAAGCAGGCGTAGCTCCTTTAGAAAAACAGCCGATTAATTTGCACAATCTTTTAAATCGGGCAGTGCGAGCTATGGAATCGCGGATGCGCTCTAAAGGGATGTCTAGTGACTTAAATGTGGCAGATGTGAAGCTACAGGGCGACCCCGAACGACTATTACAAGCCTTCTTAAATATTTTGGATAATGCGGTGAAGCACTCAGGGCCTGACTCAACGGTCTTCATTCAAGGGCGCACGCAAAACGGTCATGCGATCGTCACGATTCGCGACCAAGGGCCGGGGATTGGCCCTGCTGAGTTACCTCATATTTTTGAGCAGTTTTACACGGGTGATCCGTCACGACAGGGAAGTAGTACTGGGTTGGGTTTGGCGATCGCTCGTCGCATTGTTGAAGCTCATGCTGGCACGATTACCGTGAGCAGCACCCCAGGTCGAGGCGCGACATTCCAAATTCGACTTCCATTTACATCGGCCTAGATCTGAACTGCGCTGAGGGTAATCTGGGATGTCCATCAATCATAAGCCAGACCCAAAAGCCTGTTCTAGCGCCTAGACTAGGGGTTAGCTGTGGGTAGAGGAAGACTTCATGCTCCAGGCACAACAGGTTTTACAAAACCGCTACCAACTTCAGCGGCTCTTGGGGCACAACTTAGCTCGGCAAACTTGGTTGGCAAAAGATTTAGCAGCACCTGAGCCAACGTTAGTCGTGATCAAGCTATTAGCATTTCACCCGCAATTGCAGTGGGATGATTGGAAGCTATTTGAGCGTGAGATCCAAGTGTTGCAGCAACTCCAGCATCCTCAAATTCCTACCTATCGCGATCGCTTCACGTGTGAAACAGCGCCTGGTTGGTCGTGGGTGGGGTTGGTGCAAGACTATATTCCGGGTGCTTCTCTGCAACAGCAGCTCGACCAAGGTCAACGATTTAGCGAACCTGAAATCCGGCAAATTGCCGCCGATGTGCTGGGGATTCTGCACGATCTCCATAGCTTGAGCCCGCCCTTGTTGCATCGTGACCTCAAGCCGAGTAATTTGATTTTGACTCCCACCCAAACCGTCTATCTGGTTGATTTTGGGGCGGTGCAAGACCGAGCGATCGCGACAGGTGGCAGTTTTACGGTGGTGGGCACCTATGGTTACACTCCTCTTGAGCAATTTGGTGGGCGAGCGATTCCAGCTTCTGATCTATATGCGTTGGGCGCTACCTTAATTCATCTGCTCACAGGGGTGGCTCCGGCTGATTTACCCCAACAAGACTTTCGCCTGCTGTGGCACAAGGCCGCCCCTTACCTCAACCCAAATTTGCGCTTGTGGCTCGATCGCTTAGTTGAACCTACGGTAGAGCGCCGCTTTGCTTGTGCCGATCAAGCTCTCCAGGCTTTAGAGGCTACATCAGACTCTACCGCGATCGCTCTTGATGTAGCTTCAGACAGCATTGTGCAGTCTCACCATTCAGGCGATCGCTTTGACTTGCAAATTTTGCGATCGCCTCGGTCACTCTCGACCTACTTACGCATGGGCGGGCATCTATGCCTGAGTTTTGTGCTGCTATCCTTACCGCTATCGTTGAGCGCAGTTGCATTAACACCTTTGACCCGAATGGCAGAGTTTAAGGCAGCAATGTTGCCTGTGTTGGCCTGTACGCCCTTTTTACTCTTCTTTCATGCCTTCTTAATGGCGGGATT
>CBIHQL010000311.1:0-5509 GCA_966211855.1 uncultured bacterium | reverse complement strand
CTGTGCGAGTCGCCTGATCTCGCCCCGGATTTGTAGAATATTCCACTTTCCAGGTATAGGTCGTTTCTGCCGTGGCTTGATACTGAGTGGTGGTCAGGGTTTCACAACTAGAGATCGCGATCGCCAACATCATACCCAGCCCAGCTTTTTGTAGCTGCATTGTCTTAGTCTTAAAGTGCAATTTCATTTAAAGATTCTTAAGCTTTTTGCTGACTGTAATCTCACATTTTTTAGTTTATCTAAAGCTTAATTTTTTCATCAAACCTTTATTGGCTCAAGCGAGGATCATTGATCTGAGACTGGGAAGCCAACCTCATTACAAGCTGATCTTTCAGACTGCAAACAGTCAAATTTAAATAAAATTTATCCACCGGCATTCTTCTAAGCAACAGAAGGCTTTGTTTCAATTTCGATTTGCTTCTAGATAAAATTACGCAATTAATTTATTTTCTGAGGATTTTACTTATAGCACCATCACGCCAAAGCCTATACAGGAGAATGTTTCAGCCCTTTGAAATTACAAAATTCTGACCTACCAACCATTTACCGATTCAATATTTTTCTTGGATTAGTTAGACACCAACTCACCGAGCACCATTACTCAATATATTTATTACTTAAGAAGTGTTTCGGCAATCATTGCTTGTTGCAGAAAGCCTAAGAAAAACAAAAGCTATCCACCCATGGGCAATTTACCAAACAATAATTGATTGAGAGACTTTTATTTGAAACTGTCTTTATGAATCGCCAGTCGATTAGTCCTATAGCGTGCCGAACTCCCCATGGAAGTGTTCAATAGTTATGTGTTGGTTCTCAGTCAAGCATCGGATGATTTACACCTGCTCCAGTCTCTCTTTCGGCATCTTCGGTGTTCAATGATGGTGGCTGATTCTGAAGACGAAGCTATCAAGCAAATCCGTCAAGCCGTTCCTTCGCTAGTGATTTTAGTGGGCGATCGCCATGCTTGGTCTCAAAGCTTGCTCGATCGGTTACGCAGTATTACTAAGAACTGCAAACTCACCATTGTTGCCCTCACAGATTGCCACACCCCTAGTTGGCTCCCCCAAGAAGAAAATCCTGGTTTTGACGGTTTTTTGGTAAAGCCGATTAGCGGTGAAATTCTCATGTCATTGGTGCAATCGGCATGGGTTCGCAAAACGTTTTCGCTGGTGTCGTAGATATCCCGCAGGCCGAGCAGACTGATCTTGTGCTGCAATTTGAAGATAGTTTCATGGTGTCTCGCTTCTTATGCAGTTTGCTCCACTGTATCCGCTCCTATACCGTGTTCTTCAGCCCACATTCCCTACGTGTCTTTGGCAAGGCGACTGCCAAACCCCTGCGATCGCCCTCACTTTTGATGACGGCCCCCATGCCCAACATACGCCCCGGTTATTAGAAGTTTTAGATCACTATCAAATTCCAGCTAGCTTTTTTTGGCTGGGTCTTTGCGTCGAACATGCTCCTCAAATCGCTCAAGCTATCTATCAGCGAGGCCATTGGTTAGGGTTACATGGTTACGATCATCGTAATTTTCCGCAACTCAGCCCAGCCCAACTACGAGACAGCTTAGTCAAAACCCAAGCCGCGATCGCCCAATCCTGCCAAGTCCCTTTATCGCAAATCCAGCGATCGGTCATTGATGTCCGTCCCCCCAACGGCTTTTTCACCCCTCAAGTGCTCAACCACCTACAAACCTGGGGTTATCGGCCCGTGATGTGGAGCGTCGTTCCGGAAGATTGGGAGCGGCCTGGTGTGGCAGTGGTGGTTCAAAGAGTGCTGCAACAAGTTAGAAATGGCTCCTTGATTGTGCTGCACGACGGCTATTGCGGGGGTGAGGATGTTGCTGAAACTGCTGCCCAGTTGATCCCGCAACTGCTGAGCCGAGGCTACCAATTTGTCACCGTTGATCAACTTTGGCAACCCACTCTCCAAGTCAGTAAAGAGAAGGTCTAAACTAGTAGAACCTTGATCGTATACACCAGACCGCTACAGCGCCTCTTTGAGTAGAAGTCCGGCGCATCAATACCCAGCATTCATTCAGTTGTTGCACCTACTTCGCGTCAGTCTTCCAACTTAATCTATCTAGTGGGTATCGCTTGTGTTGCCTCTAGTTATTGATGAAAAAAAGCTTCTCATCTTCAAATTTTGGTTTGAAGAGCATATTCAAGAAGGGATGACTTACAAGGGCGAACTGTTTTGCCGACTGCAAACCTTTCCGATCGCTTTGCGCCCTCAGGTCTATCAGTTGAGTTGTCGCTTACTCCGTCAAGGGACTTTAATCGCTTTGACCTCTGGCTCAGAAACTTGTAGTGTCTGGGTTAGTTTGCGCGACCCTCAAGTTAGTACATTAGTTGCAGAAGCCCGAACAGGTCAGATCTGCAATATCCGACTGCCAGCCAGCTTAAAATCTACCCAACCTGAATAAAGATCTTGCAGCTCAAACCAAGATCTTGCAGTCCTTGACACTATAAAAAACTGAATTAATCTACACCGATTGATTAGATCTTTTAATTAATCTCAACAGTTTTATGGATGCTACTGGCACCTGTTCGCTCGCCTAAGATTTCTGCTGAGCGGGCATGCGATCGCCCATCGTCTTAGAAGCTAAACAGCTGAGTTGCAGATGCGTCAAGGCTTTCAGAAATCGTCAATGATCGGCACTATGGCTGAGAGAGATCCGCCATTACTACCTGAACCCCACCAAATTGCCAGAGTAGCGTGGAATAACAGCTAGAAATTTTCTAGCAACACCCATCTCACAGTTCATGATTTTTGAGCTAACCTACGTCAATAGCGATCGCAACTGTCACCACTGAACCTGACTGATCTACTATTTCGCTCACTCGCCTCTATTTCCTATCTCTAGGAAAGTTCTTAGGTTGAGACTACTATCCGAGATTTACTCCTCACTTATGAGACCGACAACAACAGCCAGCTACAGGTAGTTCACCTTCAAGGCTTCCATGCTGAGCAGTCTTTAGCGAGCATTTTTTGAACCCTACGTAAGCATTTTCTGACACTTTTGTGGCAAAACAGCTCAAAAAGAACCTGTTTTAGGGGATGGTTACGCAAGAATCAAAAGCTCTCAAGCTCAGAAAGAATACAGCCGCAAACTAAGCAGTTTTCTGTTGCTTGCTCATCAGAGTAGGATAATTCTCTCAATTTCAAAGTCATAGTTTGAGTCAGGAAAAGGGTGCAACTTTTGTGAGAAAAGCTACAATCGGGGAGACATTCCAAAATTTAGCACTCACTATATTCCGACTACTTCTCAACCCAAAGTTGTATGTTTAGGAATGTGGCCCATGTTTGCGCTACTGAATCGATACACTGAGTTGTTTCGCAAAATTTATGGGCAACTTTCTCGATCTCTTGGGATCATCTTTCTGATAAACATGCTACGAATGGTGGACATAGACTCTTTATGTCTTCTACCTCAGGGTGAGGAAACGCTGGTATGCGCTAAATTGAGGTCACTCCGAGTCGAGCGTTGCCTGCTCGCAGGGCTCATCACCAACCAACTTGTCTGAATCCACTTACAAGTTGTTGAACTTAATTCATCTCAACTTTTTTGACTCTCTACCAATTGAAGGAGCATGAGGAACGCGGCATGACCCAGGCCCATAACGTACTCGAAACCATCGAACTGCTTCGCGACGGTGCTGATGAACAGCCGGATGGTGAGTTGGATGATTTCTTGCTAGAAGATGAAGACGAGCAAGATGACTCTGTGGATGCCCAAGCAGACGAGGGTGATGGCAAAGCTGGCAAAGGTCGGACTTCCCGTCGTCGGGCGCAGGCTAAGAAAAAACACTACACAGAAGATTCGATTCGTCTCTACCTGCAAGAGATCGGTCGCATTCGCCTCTTAAGAGCTGACGAAGAAATCGAACTCGCTCGTAAAATTGCTGACCTCTTAGAGCTAGAGCGAATTCGCGATAAGTTGTGCGATAAGCTGGAGCGCGAACCCCATGATGGGGAATGGGCAAGCGAAGTCAACATGCCGCTGCGTGCTTTCCAGTATCGCTTGCACCTAGGTCGTCGCGCTAAAGACAAGATGGTGCAGTCGAACCTCCGTCTGGTGGTTTCGATCGCCAAGAAGTATATGAACCGGGGTCTATCGTTCCAAGACCTGATTCAAGAAGGCAGTTTGGGTCTGATTCGGGCTGCTGAAAAGTTTGACCACGAAAAAGGTTATAAATTCTCGACTTACGCTACCTGGTGGATTCGTCAGGCGATTACACGAGCGATCGCTGATCAATCTCGGACGATCCGCCTCCCCGTCCACCTTTACGAAACCATCTCTCGAATTAAAAAGACCACCAAGCTGCTCTCCCAAGAAATGGGCCGCAAGCCGACTGAAGAAGAAATCGCCACTCGCATGGAAATGACCATCGAGAAGCTGCGGTTCATTGCTAAATCGGCCCAGCTTCCTATTTCTCTAGAGACTCCGATCGGTAAAGAAGAAGATTCCCGCTTGGGCGACTTCATCGAATCTGATGGTGAAACCCCTGAAGATCAAGTTTCTAAGAGCTTGCTGCGAGAAGATTTAGAGAGCGTCCTCAGCACCCTCAGCCCTCGCGAACGTGATGTATTGCGGTTGCGCTACGGCTTAGATGATGGTCGCATGAAAACTCTTGAAGAAATTGGTCAAATCTTCAACGTGACTCGTGAGCGGATTCGTCAAATCGAAGCCAAGGCACTCCGGAAACTTCGTCACCCCAATCGCAATAGCGTCCTCAAGGAATATATCCGCTAAGCCGACGCTTTCACTGTAAGTAACAGCGCATCATTCACAACATGGTGCGCTTTTTTGTGGATAGCAATAAGCTCACTCAAACAAAAATATGGGAGCCTCGTGCAAAGACTCCCATTTGACAAATTATTTGAGATTGACGATGTTTCTTGTAGCGTTTGCTAATTTGGCAATTTAATTGCTTAGCCAGCTTTAGCGTGAAACCTAATTCAAGGAGAAGTTGGCCTGAGTGATGTCTTACATCAAGCCCCAGAAGTGCAGGAAGCCTTGATCAGACAAGAGTTCGATCAACACGGCAGCTAAGAAACCTAGCATTGCCAAGCGACCATTCCAAATTTCGGCTTGAGGGGTGAACCCAAAACGCCAAGCATTGCGATCGTCCATCACAGGGGTTGTAGGTTTAGTGACGTCTTGCATGATCTGCTCTCCAAATAGGTGTGAGTTCGACAGTCTTCACAACGTTTTGCAAAGGCTTGTAAATTAATGTAACTAAATATTTCGAGGACTGCAATCTTCCATAAGACCGACTGTAGTTTACTGCTGGCGTGGAAAAATCGCCAATCCGGTGTCCGGTTCAAATAGGTGGATCTTTTCAGGAGCGATCGCCAACCAGAGTTTTTCGCCTAAAGTCACGGGTTGCTCTGGGCTAATTCGCGCTTGCAAGCTGGTTGCAGCTTCTGTACCCACAAACTTGACAGCGATATGGGTTTCATTGCCCAAGGCTTCTACCCGTTCAATTTCAACGGGCAGGTTCTT
>CBIHQL010000310.1:0-5523 GCA_966211855.1 uncultured bacterium | reverse complement strand
TCAATCGCAGTGCCGAGATCGGTCGGGGCATCTCTCGCATCATTCGTCATGATGAACCTTGCGATCGCGTGGCTGAGCAGTTTTTCCGGCAAATCAATAATCCGGTACTCACCAACATTCAATGGCAGTGGGAAGGTGCGGGTGCGCCTCCGACGATCTATCCTGCTGTGCCGCCTGATCTGTTTGCTGAGCAACCTCTAGTTCTATTTGGGCACAAAAGCGATCGCGTTGCAGGTAAAATACATCTCTCTGGCATGGCGGCGGGCGGTATCCCTTATCAGCAAACTTTTTCGCTCAACTTTGCGCAAGCGGGCAATCGGGCGATCGCGCAACTGTGGGGTCGGGCACGGCTCGAAGACTTGATGAATCAAATGGTGAGTGGCGAAACTAAGCGTGGAGTAGAGGCGGTGACTGAGACAGCCTTAGCTTATCAACTGCTCTCGCAATATACCGCTTTTGTTGCTGTGAGTGATGAAGTGCGCGTCAATCCTGCCGCTGCTTCTGTCTCAGTGCAAGTTCCTGTAGAGATGCCAGAAGGTGTGAGCTATGAAGGAGTTTTTGGTGGAGCTTACAACACACCTTTGTCAGCGCCAAGCATGGCTGCTCCTGGGGGTATGATGCCAAGGGCAATGCGTGCTCAGCCCCCTCAAGCTCCGATGGCAGCGGCTCCTCCCCCACCCCCTACAGAAGAGTTATTGGGTGGAGTTCCTGAATTTCCTCGATATTCTCCTGCGGAATTTGATGTCACCCTCATCAGTCCATCAATGATAGGAAGTTATGAAGAAGCCGACGATTTTGATGAATTGCAGCAGCTGCTATCAGAGACACCGGAAAGCCAGATTAAAATTGTCAGTGCAACTGGTTTGGATACCACTGCGATCGCCGCTCTGGCCCAGCATCTCCAAACAGTGCGATTCTCCCCTGGTTGGTCTGGTCGGGTCGTCTTTGAACTACAGATTGCGAAAAGACGCGTGAACCAAATCTTGCTTGATGAAGACCAGTCATCGTTACAAGAAGCTACCGTGTTAGAAGCAATTCGGCGATCGCTCCTGACTTGGCGACCTGCTCAAACTGTCACAGGAAGTTGCCATCTAGTTCTACAAATTGAAAGCTAAGCGTATCGACTCAATTTAGCAGGGGGGCGATCGCGATTTCGGGTTGGAGGGTAGACTGAAAAAGCGATCGCCAATCTTATCCACCCTGCACTGGTTTAGACAACTTCAATGGCTACGAGAGAAGAAATCCTGCAAAATTTTAACCCCAATGATATTGGCCTAGACAATGGCAATTTGTTGGGGTTGCCGTTTGACTATGACTCCGCCAGTACTGTTGTGTTTGGGGTGCCCTGGGAAGTCACGGTTTCTTATGGAGCTGGGACTGCTGCTGGCCCCCAGCGCGTGTTAGAAGCCTCGCGTCAGCTCGATATCTATGACTTCGACAACCCGGATGGCTGGAAGAATGGGTTGTTTATGGCAGAAATTTCGACCCAACTGCAACAACAGAGTGAAACCTTACGGCAAGAAGCCACCCAAATAATTGATTGTCTAGAGCGGGGTGAACAGGTTACCGATCATCCTGACCTCGTAGAGATTTTGCAGCGTGTTAACCAAGCAGGTGCGAGTGTCAATCAATGGTTGTGTGACCAAGCCAGCACCGCGATCGCTCAAGGTAAGCGAGTAGGCGTGATTGGGGGTGACCATAGTGTGCCGCTAGGTCTGATGCAGGCTCTGGCGACTCACTACCCAGAGTATGGCGTTTTACACATTGATGCTCATGCTGATTTGCGTGAGGCTTATGAAGGGTTTCAATACTCTCACGCCTCCATTATGTTTAATGCCCTGCAAATCCCTCAAATTTCCAAGCTTGTACAAGTTGGAATTCGCGACTTCTGCCACGATGAAGTGACTTTAGTACAGCGATCGGAAGGGCGGGTTTCTAGCTACTATGACCCGATGCTCAAGCAAAAGTTGTATGCGGGTATCCCTTGGTTAGAGTTGTGCAAACAAATGGTGGCTGAACTACCCCAGCAGGTTTACATCAGTTTTGATGTCGATGGTCTCGACCCGAAACTGTGCCCCACGACTGGCACCCCAGTTCCAGGCGGCTTAGAGCTAGAGCAAGCCTTTTGTTTGTTCCGTGAGGTAGTACACAGTGGGCGGCAAATTATCGGCTTTGATGTCTGTGAAGTAGGTAATGATGAATGGGATGGCAATGTGGGTGCGAGAGTGGTTTACAAGCTCTTTAATTTGATGAATCTATCGCAGGTGAGCTAACCACTAACCCCTTCCCTTGTAAGGAAGGGGAACCGGATACGAGATGTCTTGCTATAAACCAGGGGTGGTTTGAGCGAAGAGATCTGCGAAGTCAGTGGTGATGATTGCGCCAGGTGTATTTTCTGGTTTGGAAATCACATCAAATGCTTTATTGCGGGCATTGGGTTCTAGCAGCGATCGCACGACAACCTCAGCCACATCGGCACGGGGAATCGAAGTTGGCACGCCTCCGGGTGGATTGGTCAGCATCGTGTCATCTTTGCCCACCAGCAGTTCTCGTTGGCCTCCGGGCTGATCGAGTAAACCTCCGGCTCGGATAATCGTGTAGTCAATGCCAGAGTCAATCAAGTATTGTTCGGCTTTGCGCTTCCAAATCAAGATCTTGCCGTCACCCAACCTGTTGAGCGGGTGGTTTTCGTTGGTGCCACCCATTGAGCCGACTAAGACAATGTGTTGTACTCCGGCGGCTTTGGCAGCTTCAATTTGATTGATCTGGCCTTCATAGTCGATCGCGGCTGGCATCTCACCATCGGGAAACGTAAACTCAGGGCGCTGACCGGGTTGGGGTGCTCCCTTCATTTGGGGCACAGCACTGGTAAGGATGACCAACGCTTGACAACCCGCGATCGCAGTTTCTAAAGTAGCGCGATCGCGGATGTCGCCGATCCAGAAGTTGTCTGCTGTGCCAAACAGTTCTGTTGCCTTTTCACGAGAACGGGCAAACCCTCGCACGGCAAACTGTTCAGGGTGTTGTTGAAGTTTTTTGATCACTAGGGAGCCTGTCCGTCCAGTGGCTCCGGTCACGAGAACTGATAGAGGAGTGGTCATGCCAACACAAGATAGAAGTGCATTCGCCAATTTTCTCATCTCAATTGCTCAGACGACATCTGACGCTAATTTGATAATGTAGCGATCGCTGTAGCTGGCTAGAAGAGATGACAAAATTTTTGGCGCTATTGCTCTGTGTTTTGGTATTTTTTGGGCTTACCTTACCTGCTCAAGCGGCGATCTGTCGTACCGTTAACGGACATAGCATCTGCATCTTAAAGATCAAGCGGAGTGCCAAATATCACTGGGAATACAGAGCCGCTGTCAGTCTAGATGGTATTGCTCGACCCATCGAAATTTATAACTGTCGCGATCGCCTCTGGACTCGGCAAGACGGTCAACAGATCCGCTTTCAGCTAGATAGCCCTGGTGATTTGATCTGTAGCCTTGTGAAAAAGTAATAATTTTGATTTGTGTTTGAGCAAGTTGTAGATGAGAGAGCAATTCATGGAAGACCAATGGCTATTACTAAATCACTGGCAAGACTGGGTGACGGTGTTAGGCTACCTGGGCTTCACCACTTTTGTGATCTGGCGAGTATTTGTCAGTAAGTAATTTACTCGTTACTGCAGCGTTCAATATTACTTTTAGAGTCCAAGAGTCTGAGTTTAAGTTGCTAACGAATTCTTTAAAGATCTGCGTTGTTTTTGCGCTTGTCTCTATCAAGCCTTTACTACAGACCCTGGAGTTTCTAGCTATTGTATAAATTGAACCAGCATTTCGATTACGTATGACGACTATCGGTGAGCGAGAGAAGTGGATCTACAGCGGTGGATTTGTGGCGATCGCAACAGTGATGTCCATCGCTTTGATCTATCCAGAACTTCTCCAGCAGCTTGTTTCGGCGAATGGGTTTATCCCACATGGGCACTGTTACCTCTGGAAGCCCAGCCTGGTGTGGTTGCATCTACTTTCTGATGCACTCATTGCTGGGGCGTATGTGGCGATCTCTGCGACCCTTGCCTATCTCGTCTATCGCACTCGCCGAGAGATCCCTTTTCATTGGATGTTTTTGGCCTTTGGCTCATTCATCGTTGCCTGTGGTATCACCCACTTCATGGCAATTTTGACGCTCTGGCATCCGATCTACTGGTTATCCGGTTTGCTGAAGGCAGTGACTGCAACGGCCTCTGTGGCAACTGCATTGGTGCTACCCTCACTGGTGCCCAAAGCCCTAGCCCTGGTAGAAGCAGCCCGACTGTCAGAAGAACGCCGCACTCACCTAGAAACAGCCAACCAAACCCTCGAAACGCTCTATAGCAAGCTCAAAGCTGTAGACCAACTCAAAACTCAGTTTTTTGCCAATGTCAGCCACGAACTGCGCACCCCACTTGCACTGATTTTGGGGCCAACTGAGCAACTATTAACCCAGACTCAATTGAGTCAAGAGCAGCAACATAGTTTGCAAGTCATCGATCGCAATGCTCGTCTGCTCTTGAAGCAGGTCAACGACTTGTTAGATGTTTCTAAGTTAGAAGCAGGCAAAATGGAAATTCAGTATGTCAATACAGACTTAGCAGAGCTTGTCTTACTCACAGCGGCAAACTTTGATGGATTGGCAGAAGAGCGCAAAATTGCTTTTACGGTAGAAACACCCGATCAACTGCTGACTCAAGCCGATATTGCCAAGGTGCAACGCATTCTCCTCAACTTGTTGTCTAACGCCTTCAAATTTACTCCCGGTGCAGGCAAAATCCGCTGTACCGTGGCTACTGACTCAGAGATTGACCCCAGCAAGGTTGTAATCACGGTCTGTGATAGTGGGTCTGGTGTGCCGCTGCATCTACGCGAGGTAATTTTTGATCGATTTCAACAAATTGAAGGCGGATCTACTCGCCGCTTCGGTGGTACAGGGTTAGGCTTGGCGATCGTCAAAGAATTTGTAGAGCTATTGGAAGGCAGTATTGCGGTAGGGGATGCCCCAGAAGGTGGTGCTTGTTTTACAGTGAAGCTGCCCCTCATGAAACCTTCTGAGATTGAAGTTGAGCCCGGTGATGAAACAGTTAGCTTGATTGAAGACACTTCCCGCTCAATTGTCGAAGAACTGCGGACGCGATCGCAAACCCTGAGCGCACCCTTTGAGCCAGAAGCAGACAAACCCGTTGTCTTGGTGGTTGAAGACAACTCAGAGATGAATCAGTTTATCTCTGAAACCTTGGCATCTGAATATTGCACCGCGACTGCAAAAGATGGTCGAGAGGGGTTAGAAAAAGCGCTGGCCCTGTCTCCTGACCTGATTTTGACAGATGTCATGATGCCTCATCTGAGTGGTGACCAACTGGTGCAACAACTCCGGTCTCACCCCCAATTTGATGCAACACCGATCGTGGTGCTAACGGCAAAGGCTGATGACGACTTGCAGGTGCGCTTGCTCAAGCAGGGGGCTCAAGACTATTTGATGAAGCCATTTTCGGTTGAGGAA
>CBIHQL010000309.1:0-5560 GCA_966211855.1 uncultured bacterium | reverse complement strand
CTCTAGCCTCTATCAACCGTAGATTCAGGGCTTGCGTATATGACCTTAGCTAGTTCTCTTACAGACTTTTCCTTAGCAGAGCTATTCCGCATGATTGACCAAGGGCGTAAGTCTGGTCGTCTGACGCTCCTCATTGCTGATAACACTCCGGGCGGCAAACCACCTGAGTGTCATTACATCTGGTTTCGCCAAGGACGGGTTGTTGCTGCTGCTAACCGTCTAGATGGACAAGGTTTGATCGCTCAAATTACCGCGAGAGGATGGCTAAGCCAGCGAGTCATTGAAAGATTAGGTAACCTTGCTGGTAGCGAGGCTCCTCTGGGGATGACCCTAAAAACCCAAGGAGCGCTACAGGCCGAACAATTAAACCTACTTTTCTCAGCTCAAATGCAACAAGTCTGGGATTTGTTTGGCATGCAAACTGGGCGATTTGACCTAGATGGCAAAGCTACCCTACCCAGTACCGAGATGACAGGTCTAAGCTTACCCGCAATGGAGGTTGCACTCGCAGGCTTAAGAGCCCTCAAAGATTGGACTCCGTTGGCTGATGCCTTGCCAAACCCTGACTCAGCTATACAAAGCATCACGGTAGGCAACCCGCAAGTTCGTTTGAATTCTCTAGAAGTACAGATGCAAGAATTCACGAATGGCTCAGTATCTCTCAGCGCGATCGCCCAACAACTCAATCAACCCATCGCTAAAGTTCAGCAAGCTGCATTTCGGTTGATATTAGCTGGCTTGGTAGAGGAGCTTCCTCTCGGTACATCTGCCACTACGACTCAGGACTCGTCTGCCATGCTTGATCCGATGGAAGAATCGCTAGAAGAGTTTGAGAAGACAGAAACAGCAGAACAAGCTAAAGGTAGCAACTCCTTCTTGCAAAATTTTGTGGGCTTTTTACGCAGCAAGGGATGATCTAGATGATGAGTAAGAGCGGTCAGGAAACCATTCAAGCTGCGGCTGAATTGTTAGAGCAATACAGCTTAGGGGTAAGGAACTTTCATGGGGCAGAGTTAAACCAGGCGATTTTAATTGAAGCGACGCTCTGTGAAGCCGATCTCTCAGAAGCTAATTTGACTGAAGCGAACTTCATTTTAGCGAATCTCTCCCAAGCTCATTTGAAGGGCGCTGTGTTGGTGCGAGCTAACTTGAATGGGGCAGAGTTAGTCAATGCTGACCTCAGCCACTCGAATCAAGTTCAAGCGGGTTTAATTGGTGCGAACTTGAGTGGTGCAAACTTGAGTAGTGCGAACTTGAGTGGTGCAAGCTTAAGTGGCGCTAACCTCAGTGGCGCTAACTTCAGTGGCGCTAACCTCAGTGGCGCTAACCTCAGTGATGCCAACTTGAGTGGTGCGAATTTGAGTGGCACTACTCTGCACAAAGCACTCTACAGCCCCTCAACCTGTTTCCCTACAGACTTTCAGGTAGAGCTAGCCGGAGCTTACCTACTGCAATCGGATCTCTCCCTAAAAAATGTAGATTTGAGCCAAGCTAACTTGGACTGGGTCGATCTCAGTTCTGCTTCTTGCCAAGAAATTATTCTGGCAGGAGCCACTCTACGTCAAGCAAATTTATGTAGCGCTAATCTAAAACATTCCAATTTGAGTAAAGCGAACCTGACAGCAGCCAATCTGAACCAAGCTCACTTAGAAGAAGTTAATTTAACGGCTGCAATCTTAAATGATGTCAATTTAGGGCAAGCCAATTTGGTTAAAGCCAATCTCCAGCAAGCAACACTAGTGAATGCCAATTTGAGTGAGGCTAATCTAGAATTTGCTAACTTGAGTGGAGCCAATTTAAGGGGAGCAGATTTAAGTCAAGCTAATCTCTCGAACGCCAATCTGCAAGATGCTACTTATGACCAAGGCGATGACTACACCGCAGGAACCTGTTTCCCTATAGGCTTTGACCCTGAAAGTGCTGGAGCCCAACTACATTCGTGAAATAGTTGCCTGGGTTAATGACTCTTTTATTTATCCTTGTATAACTCCAAGAAACCCGCTAGTCACTCCTCTGAAGCTTCAGTGTTCTTCTAATATAGGAACACGAACAGGAGTGATCCAATGTTGGGTTCTTTAAGCACTGACAAGGGTATTGAGCTAGGGTTGCTCACATTAGTGGGGTTAGGATTGGTACTGAGCAGTCGTTGGCTTCCTGCTTGGATCAACTCGCTGCTCGATCGCTTTGCCTCACCGCCAGTTAAAGAGTTTTATCAAAAAGTGCTAGAGCCGCACCAAGAGCTAGGTTGGGTGGTTGCGGTTTTGTGTTCACTTGAGCTTTTAGCAACGTTAATTCCTGAAAAAAAAGGACAAGCTTTTGTTGAGGTGCCTGTCAGCCTGGGTTTAACCATTACAGCCAGTTGGTTTTTATCCCGGTTGTTCAAACAGTTTTTTGAGTTCTATATCTTAGAAGCAGTCATCAAAAGTGGACGGAAGTCAAATAGTGAATTTCTGATCCTCATGCAGTTGCTGGTGAATGTTGGCATTGTCATTTTGGCGATCGTGCTCTTTGCTCAAACACACCGGATCAATATTGTTGGTTTAATTGCCAGCTTAGGAATTGGGGGGTTGGCGGTAGCATTTGCGGCTCAAAAAACGCTGGAGCAACTCTTAGGCGGCATTGTTTTGTATCTCGATCGCCCGTTTGTTGTAGATGATTATATTGGCCTCCCAGATGGTGTGTTTGGTAGAGTCGAATCCATTGGTTTGCGATCGACTAAAATTCGCACTTCAGGCAAAGGGACGCTCGTGATTGTGCCAAATAGTTCTCTGACGCAGGTGACCATTGAGAACTTTACAGGTGCCAAGAAAGTGATGGCTCTGGTGTACTTAAATTTCTATCAAGAAATTGCGATCGCCGACCGGGCTTTAGTTCAGCAGATCATTATTGACAGCACAGATGATATTTTTGGTATCGATACTCAAAATACAATTGTTACGTTTAAAGATTTTACGGATGCTCTTGGGCAAGCGCGATCGCAAGCTCAAATTACTTTCTTCATTTTGGGGTCAGAAGAAGTGTCGATGACGCTGCGCCGCCAACTTTTAGATATTGCTAATCAAACTATTACAGAAAAGTTGAAAACTCACGGAATTACATTTGATATTGAAGAGCCGACCATTTATGTGGATGCTCCCATCACTATCTAAACCTAGATGAATATTGTCAGTTCAGTTCCTACGCTCGTTCAGTTTGATGTTGCTAGAGCGGCACTTCAGAGAGTAGCCGTTTTTCTCATATTTATCTTATTGTCTTTAGTTGTCGGACGCTACACACCTGGGCTGGTTAAACTTCTGATTCAACGGTTTGCACCCGATCAAGTTGGCAACATTTACGATCATTTAGTTGAGCCGATTAAATCCGTATTTAAGGTTGCCGGCACGTTCGTTTTAATCTCCTGGTCTCTCGCCTGGATTCAAGCCTATCCTGCGTTTTATAGCTTTATTAAGCCCTTTGTCGATTTAGCAGTTGTTTTGAGTCTAGCTTGGCTAGCTTCTAGGCTCTTTCGACAGTTTGTCCGCACTTATGGGATTGATTTAGTCCGAAAGGTGGGTCGAGAAGTGGATGAATTACTACTTGTAGTCGAAACACTAGCTAATGTTTTAATTGGGTTTATTGCTATCTTTGCGTTTGCTCAAAGCCAGCAGTTCAACTTAATTGGCTTAATGGCAAGTTTAGGTTTAGGGGGATTGGCGATCGCCTTTGCGGCTCAAAAAACCTTAGAACAGTTGCTGAGTACTGTTGTCTTATATCTCGATCGCCCCTTCGAGCCGGGTGATTACATTCGCTTACCCAGTGGTTTATTTGGGCGTGTTGAATCCATTGGCTTGCGATCGACTAAAATTCGCACTGCGGCTAAAAGTACGCTGTTTATTGTGCCAAATTCGACTCTGGCTAATTTAGAAATTGAGAATATTACCAGAGGCAAAAAAATCATGGTTCTGCTTTATCTAGATTTTTTAAATAATCTGCAAGATAGAGAGCAAGCTTTAGTCCAACAAGTAATCATTGAGAGTACCAATTCCGTGTTTGGTATTGATCCAGGTAGTACGAATATTACTTTTATTCAGCAAGCTCCTCCTCAAGCAACTCAGGCCAGAGTGACATTCTTTATTTTGGGTTCTAGTGAAAACTCGCTACAACTGAGAAAGCGGTTATTGGAAGTTGCTAACACTAAAATTTCTCAGCAATTAAGAAGCTTTGGGATTGAGTTTGTGTTGCAAGAACCCACCATTTACATTGAGTCACCCATTACAATCTAAATACGGCAATAGAATACTGAGTGCAATTGCTCTTGGCAGTGCTCATTGACGTGATAAGGAGATGACACTTCCTTACTAAAACGGTGGATATATTTCGGGGTCAGCCAAGATGAATCAGTATTTTGCCACGGTGGCGAATGGTTTAGAGCCGCTTGTCGTTCAGGAATTAGAGCAGCTAGGAGCACATTCTGTAAAGCCAGGGTTTTGTGGGGCTACCTTTGAGGGCGATCGCACCTTGCTCTATCGGGTCAATCTATGGGCGCGATTGCCGTTTCGTATTCTGATGAAGTTGCACGAGTTTCCTTGTCAGACTGCCGAAGATCTATATCGAGGGATTCAAACCATTGATTGGTCAGAGTACCTCACGCCAGATTTAACTTTGGCAGTCAACGCGACGGGCAAAACTGATCAGCTTAACCATACCCACTTCACTGCACTTCAAGTAAAAAATGCGATCGTGGATCAGCAGCAAGAGCAGTTTGGCGATCGCTCCAATGTCGAGCTGCAAGAACCTGATGTGCGAGTTAATGTGCATATCAACCGTGATGTTTGCACCGTCAGTCTGAATAGTTCAGGCAACAGTCTGCACCGTCGGGGTTATCGGCCCGCGGTTGGAGCTGCCCCCCTCAAGGAATCTCTGGCAGCGGCGTTAATTCAGCTTTCCGGTTGGCAACCTGAGCAAATGTTTTATGACCCGCTCTGTGGCTCTGGCACCTTGCCCCTAGAAGCCTGCCTGAAGTCGCTCAATATTGCGCCAGGGTTGTTTCGAGAGCGGTTTGGCTTTGAGACTTGGCTCGACTTTGATCTCGATTTATTAGAACGCCTGATTCAAGAGGCAGAATCTAGCCAGCGCGACACTCTACCCGCACCCATCTGGGGCGGCGATCGCAACGGGGAGGTGATTGAGCAGGCAATCGCAAATGCTCACAACTGCGGCGTATCGGAGCAGATTTGGTTTTCGGAAATGGATCTTGCTGATGTCGTGGCACCCACTGACAAGGGTGTGGTGTTCTGCAACCCCCCTTATGGCGAACGCTTGGGGCGGGACAGCGACCTGGGAGCCTTTTATAAACAGCTGGGCGACGTTTTGAAACAACGCTTCAAAGGCTGGACTGCATTTATCTTGAGTGGCAACAAAGAGCTCGCTCAGTCAATCGGGCTGAAATCAAGCCAGCGAATCGCGGTGTACAATGGAACGCTGCCCTGCCAGTTAATGAAATATGAGCTGTACTAGAGATAGATACTAGAAAATCTGGATTTGAAAAGATCTGGACTAGAAATCAAAGTCTTCCAGCTCA
>CBIHQL010000308.1:0-5562 GCA_966211855.1 uncultured bacterium | reverse complement strand
AAATTGTCAAATCCCAGTAACCCCACTTTCCCACGTTTACTGAGTTTCGTTTGCTTACTTATTTCCCCAAAGGATTCGGATAAGCTAGTTGGCGCGGTAGCTCAACCCTACGCATGCGATCGCCCGTTTATGTACCTGTGGCTTCTCTGGCGAGACAGGTTCTAGGGTAAGTTATTCATAATGGGATTGAGCAATATAGCCGCTTCAAAACTGTAGCTACACATCGACCTAGAGTAAAAACTCGATTAAGGACAAAGTCCCTCCTAGGGTACACATTTTCTTAACAAGAAACTCTTAATTTGGATTACGAGAGTCTAGATCCCTGATTGATGGGGCTTTTCAGATTTACTCACTCGCTGAAACTGGCTCCTCTAGGGGTTTAAATTTGACCAAAGGTTATTAAAATACATGAGATTTGAGGTTTGATCAATATTGAAGACGCTCTAGCGGTAATGTTTGTCGCAAAATCCGCTTGACCCTGATTGATCCTGAATTGTATAAAAAGTTCTTTACAAAACTTGCTTAATTTCTAGACTGTATAGAAAAGCGACTCTAGGTTCAGCATTATGCCCGCCTCATCTTCATGATTAATTTTAGACGGGGCGAAACAAATTTTTGTACATTCAGCCTGCTTGCAGACGGTATTTCTAAAACAGACAGAGGTTATCAGATGGTGATAGGACAGCACAACATCGCCCTACAGCAGAACATCCTGACAGGCGGGATGGGGTTGAATCAATTCTTTAGAACAGGCCCTAAGATTCATGACTACACCCAACATCACACCGACCTAGACTACGTCATTGAGCCTGCTGAATACCCGAATCAATGGTATATGACAGGCCAGGGCAAAAGAATTCGTCCAGGCGATCGCATCTTGCTACGGCAAAATCAACGCGCCCAGGCTTACACGGTCAAACAAATTGACTATTATGCAAATCCCTCTAGTATGTGGATTGCTCTACTAGAAAAGTATCAAGGAACAACAACTTGAATTGATCTGCTCTGGACGATCGCCCCTCTACATCCCTGTTAGCTTCTCTGTCGGGATATCTTCTGGAAGGAGAGTGGTGAGGACTTCATCACTCAAAGAACTCATCACCGCGAGGCGATTGGCTTGGCGTTCGATGCTTTTCTCGAAGAGATTGCGGACGAGACGGGCATTCCCAAACGTGCGATCGCGGTTCATATACAAGTCATCAAACAGCTTTTGTAGCTTCTCACGAGCAGCGGGCGTCGGTTGAAAATGGCTTTTAGCGCACATCTTGGTAAAGATTTCGACCAACTCCTCCGGCTTGTAATGATCAAAATAAAAGTAGCGATTAAACCGAGATTCTAGACCAGGATTGGACTCAATAAAGGTTTTCATCTCGTCGGTATATCCCGCCACAATCACCACCAAGCGATCGCGATAATCTTCCATTCGTTTTAGCAAGACATCGATCGCTTCCTGTCCAAAATCTCGGCCTGAATCTCCTGGCACTAGGGCATAAGCTTCGTCAATAAAGAGCACCCCATCCAAAGCCGAGTTCACCATATCATCAACTTTTTTGGCAGTCTGACCGATGTAACCTGCGACCATGCCCGTGCGATCGGTTTCGACTAAGTGCCCTTTACTGAGAAACCCTAACCCTTGATAAATCCGACTCATCAACCGAGCTACAGTAGTTTTCCCAGTTCCAGGGGGGCCGCAAAACACTGCATGGAGAGAAACCGTTGTTTTGGCTAAACCCCGCTCCGAGCGAATTTTCTGGATTTTCAAGAAGTTGGTTAAGGTTTTAACTTCTTCTTTAATATTTGCCATCCCCACCAAATCATTCAGCTCTGCCAAAGCTTGCTCTAAAATTTGCTCCGGATTTTGAGGCGGATGATCTGTTTCACCCACGGGTTGATTGGGCGCTGCATTGGTAGGAGCCGGAGTTGTAGGAGATTGAGTATTTAGGGAAGTCGCGATCGCATTTAAGCCGGTCTCAAAATTATTGAAGTTCTGATAAGAATGGAGATATTGCCAAATGGATGAAAGCGCATCTAAATCTTGCAAACTAACTAAATTGTCTGCCTTCACAATCGCTTGAGCAAACTTATAAATAGCATTTACCGTATTTTCTAAATAATTCGTCCCCTTCTCTTCATCTAATTGATTTAAGAGAGAAGGTAGGGCTAATTGCTCGGTAGGCTGCTCTTTCGTGAAATCTAAAATAATTTGCAGTGTGATTTTTTGATATTTCAGTTGTGCTTCGGGTGAGGTATCCCAAACATTCAAAGCGACATTTAGTTTCTCAGCGTCTTGCTTAACGAGTGCATACATTACTAAGTAGGCGAGTAGCTCTGGTGAACTAATCTGACCACTACTACGCCCACAGATCTGGAGGATTTTGGCTAAATCGACCAACAGAACATCGCCTAATCGAGGATCAACTTTTAAGAGCGGCTGCACAGCTTTGTAGAGCGTATTGGCTTCTTGACGCAGCAGTCTAAAGTTGACGAAGTGCTGAAAATCCACAAACAACTCCTGTTTCTAGCGGTGAGCGATCGCGCCACTCTTCGTTTCATTCTGCCGGATTTTCACGAGTCTGCCTCTATGAAGCGGTATATTTGTGTTGGTTGTTGCCAACTGCTATGTCTGCCGCTGAAGTCTTAGCCCAACTAGAGCCTCATCGCCGTACTCTCACACTGCCTCACATCACTCTCAACTATTGGGAGTGGAACTCTGGGGGTGAACCTGTCTTGCTGTTGCATGGGTTAGCCGATCATGGGTTGGTGTGGGCACGGGTGGCAGAGCACTTGAGCGATCGCTATCATTGTGTTGCACCCGATTTGCGTGGGCATGGTGACAGTGGCAAACCCGCTCAGGGCTACCGTTGTGAAGATATTATTGCCGATCTCCACGCCTTAATGGATCACCTGGGTTGGCCTTCAGCCCATGTCGTCGGGCATTCTTGGTCGGCAAAAGTAGCGGCGATTTGGGCAAAGCAACAACCGCAACGGATACGCAGCTTGGTGTTGATTGATCCCTTTTTCATCGGTCAAATGCCTGGTTGGTTAGAAGTCACGTTCCCTTTCTTTTACCGGGTGTTGCCGTTTCTCAAAATGATGGGGCCATTTGCCAGCCAAGAAGAAGCCGAACAACAAGCCCGACAGCTCAAGCAATATCGCGGGTGGGATGATCTTCAAGCGGCTATTTTTGAGTCAGCGGTCGAGCAAAAAACCGATGGTCGCTGGGGGAGTAAATTCGTCGCTGCGGCACGGGATCAAATCTTTCAAGATGTGATGCAGGTAGCAGGGCTAACAGAACCCCTAGAAACACCAACGCTCTTGATCCAGCCGACCGCAGGGCTTAACCGCAGCAATTGGCAACTGCAACCCTATCGCACCTACCTGAAAAACTTACAAATTCAACAAGTCCCTGGTCACCACTGGTGCTTTTTGGTCGAGCCTGAAGCGTTTAATAGCGCGATCGCGACGTTTTTAGCAGCGCAATCGGAGAAAACCTAACCCCCAGCCCCTTCCCTGCCAAGGAAGGGGAGCCAGACTGAAAGCCCCTCTCCTGCGAGACGAGGGGTTTGGGGAGAGGTCAAGCAATCGCGTGCTCTTTATGGCGAATCAGCTCATAGAGTTCGATATAGTCTTTGCCGGGGTGGTTCCAAGAGTAGTCGTACTCCATCCCTTGAATCGCGAGCTGGCGGAACTCTTCGGGGTAGTCGTACCACAAGCCCAAAGCTCGATTCATTGCCGACTCTAGGGCTGCATAATCTGACTCGTAGAACACGTAACCGTTGCGAGTTTCGGGCACATGATCGGGGTCGTAGTCGCGATCGAAAACAGTATTGACCAAGCCACCCACACCGCGCACAATCGGCACCGTGCCATACTTCAAGCCAATCATCTGGGTGAGGCCGCAGGGCTCGTAGTTACTGGGCACCACGATCATATCTGCCCCCGCATAGATCAAGTGCGATAACTCTTCGTTGAATCCGAGTTCTAGGTGTACATCGGGGTTATCGTTCAAGAATTGCTTTTCGTGCTGGAAGTGGGCGTTGATCCCCGCTTCGGTCGCAGAACCTAACAGCACAAATTGGGCATTATTCTGGAGTGCATGATAGATAGCGTGGTGAACTAAATGCACCCCCTTTTGACCGTCTAGGCGACCGATATAAGCAATGATCGGCTTGTCTACATCTTGCAAGAGCAGGCGTTCGCGCAATGCCTTTTTATTTTGACCTTTGCCGCTGAGATCGTCTTTGCTGAAGTGGTAGGGGATGTAGCGATCGACCTCTGGGTTCCAGAAATCGTAATCGATCCCGTTGAGAATGCCAGTGAACTTGCCTTGATGTAGATGCAGGGTATGTCCTAAACCTTCTCCGATGGTTGTATGTCTGGCCTCCCAGGCATGGTGCGGCGAAACAGTAGTGACGGCATTCGCGTAGACAATGCCACCCTTCATAAAGTTGATCGCGAAGGGGTTGAAGTTATCTTGCAAGCGATCGTATTGGAAGAAGTAGCCGGGGTTGTTCAAACCCGTTGCCCACAGCACTTCATCACCCCCGATCCCCTGGTGCTTGAAGTTGTGGATGGTGTAGCAAACTCGCTGCAAGCCCATGTCATATTTGTAGTTTTCAAACAGCATTACGGGCACTAATCCGGTTTGCCAGTCGTGACAATGAATCACATCGGGGCGCTTGTTGCTTTGTTGTAAAAATTCCAGCGCTGCCTTGCTAAAGAAAGCAAACCGCATGTTGTCGTCGTTGCAGCCGTAGTAGCAGCCTCGGTTAAAGTAAGCATCTTGCGAGTGCGGCTCGATAAAGAAACACAGCCGCCCGTGAACCCAACCGCAATAAACCGAGCAGTGAATTTTGCCGCCATACCAAGGCACCCACAGGTCGCGATAGGCGTCGTGCAAGCCCCAGATGTGGTCGTAGCGCATGCAGTCATATTTGGGCAAGATCAGCTCTACTGTATGACCGCGCATCTCTAGCTCTCGGCTGAGTCCGTAAACCACATCGCCCAAGCCTCCGGCTTTAATCACAGGAGCGCACTCAGAGGCAATTTGTACGATGTACATTTTTACTCCTCGCTGATAAAAATCGTTTTCTTAACTTCACAAAAGTATATTTATTTTTTGTCTAACGGCAACCCCACCATTGACATAAACCTGAGATCAGCATGTTAGGTGATGATGCCATGAGGGCGATCGCTCAACAGCCCCAGCTCTGTTTTTTACGCTAAAGCAGGCTCAACACTTAAAAGGTGTAGTGCATCACAAATCTTTAGACAAGCGCGATCAGAGCCGCAAATAAATACTTGTTAAGTTGCAAATTCACCCCAAATAGCTTTTCTGCTTCATTTCTAATAAATTGCTCTAGGCAAAAAAATGTGTATTTTTGTGAGTTGGATTCCCAAAAAGAGAAATGTCTAACCCTTAAGCTGTCTGGGTTTGCTATCTCTCACCCTTGCAAGCAGTCATTGACATAGAAATGCAAACTGGCTGAATTACCATACAGTGTTTCTACAAACCTATGCATGATCAAGGGTTGCGACATAGGATGAATCGAACTTCTCTGT
>CBIHQL010000307.1:0-5572 GCA_966211855.1 uncultured bacterium | reverse complement strand
CGTTGAAACATAGGTTAGGAGTCATAGCCTCTAAACGTCGTCTCCCCTACTTAAACACCTTAAAGAAGAGACCTCCAACCTATTTCAGGGAGATTTCAGCAATTTTGCCCGCTGAACAAGGATGAATTGTGATGAATTCTGCACGAATTAACGTTTCCAAGCTTCAGGGTATGAACTTTTGCAGTGACAGGATCCTATCGGTGAGGCAGCGACCCATGATTGAGTGCGCTAACTGGCGACTTCGGAGCAGATACGGTCAACAATCAACGGCCCTGAACAATGATTTAATTCAATAAAACTAAGAATGCAATCAAAACCAACATCTCGTAAGTTGCGGATCGAATGCCCACACTCCCCAGCTTCTTTCCCGTTGTTTAGGAACCAAGCAAGAGACAGAGGTCATCTACCGCGACCATTCAAGTCTCTAGATTTGAGGCCCTGGTTCCAAGCCCCATTGATGCTTGAGGAAATGCTTATACATCGTTTCACGCATCATCATTTGCTTGTAGAGGTCGATCAGGAAGTTTTGTGCCTGCTCGCGACTCATCTGCTGAACCTGGGTTTCAAAGGAACGAATGTTGAACTGTTGTTCCAAAGAGAGTTCGATGGGGTTATTCATGGTTGACTCCTAATTCGGTAAGAGAGAGGGGAGTAAACGAAGAAGCCACTAAGTTCGAGCCGATGAGAAAATGCGAAGTCCAGGTACTTCCTGGTGAGTGCGAGAGGGATAGAACCTAGTAATCCTCTGTCGTATTACAAAAGATAACAATTATTTGACAAAGTGCCCATACTCCTGTGGGGCAATCTTGAGGTAGTGAATAGTCTCCCTGACGAGGTAGCTAGATAAAAGTGTCTACAAACTGCTTGGCTCGGTTTAGGAGGTTGAAGCAGTTTTATCAAGTTACGAATTGTAAAATTGCTCAGGTTGAACCAAACGCTGATTTCTGGTTAAAAAATCTGCCAATTCGCCTAAGGTTCAACGACGTTGGTGACGTGGTAACCCTACGGGATTTAAGTCAGGGTAGGGTAAGCCTCTGCGCACAACTCAATTTGACCAGCTACCTAGACTTAACTTGTCATATCGATCGTGACAATCACAACCGTAATATTGTCACGACCTCCTTTGTCTTTAGCAGCATTGACCAGAGCGATCGCCGCTTTTTCTGAAGCTCGAATTGACTTGAGGTGATTGGCAATCGAGTGGTCAGAAAGCTCTTCCGTTAAGCCGTCACTACATAGCAGCAAGCGATCGCCCATTTGCACATCAACAGGCTGAATATCCATCTGGCGCAGATCTTCACGCCCCAAGCATTGCGATAATACATGCCGCCACGGGTGCTGTCGAGCTTGCTCAGGCGTAATATCACCACCCTTCATGGCTTTAGCGACCCAGGTGTGATCTTCGGTAATTTGCTCAATCTTGGGACCTCGCAGTCGATACAATCGCGAGTCACCAATGTGAGCACACCAAAATTGCTCGTCGCGTATGATCAAGACCACCACTGTCGTACCCATATCTGAGCGTTCTGGGTGGCTGTTTTGATCTTGCAAAATCGCCTGATTTGCTTTTAGCAACGCAGTTTCGAGCAACCCTACCGGGGACTCGTCCGTGAGCCAGTTTGCTTCTAAATGGCTTTGAATCGCTTCTGTGGCAATTCGACTGGCCTCTTGTCCCCCTGCGTGACCACCCATTCCATCGGCTACGATGAAAAACCGTCCGTCTGGGTCAATGTAATAAGCATCCTGATTCACAGAACGAACTAGACCCGGATCGGTTAGACCCGTAAAAAGGCGTTTCATAACGTGGTCGCTTTTACCCGAAACATGCAAAACAGTTAAAGCATTCGATCAAAGCGATCGAGGCGCATGAGCAGTCGAATTAGGGCAAAAGCCATTGCAGCAGCAGCGATCGCCACCAACACAGCCAGCCAAATATGACCGCTAACGTAGAGAATGGTTGCTGACAGCGTAAATGCACTGGCTAACAACGTGTAATTAGTTCCTATATTAACGCTGCTCATCCGTCTTAAAATGCGATCGCTCTCAATCGATCGCACCCGAATGCGCAGGTCTCCGCGTTCTAGCTTGTCGATGGTGTCTTCAATGCGTCGAGGCAACCCCAAAGCCGTACTACTGACTTGAGCCGCTTGCCGCCCCAACTCGCTCAACAAATTTTGCTCAGTTGACATGTTTCCATTTGACATAATCCGCATTGCAAAGGGCTTTGCAACCTCCATAAAGTTAAATTCGGGATCAAGACCTTTCCCTACCCCCTCTAGAGTTGAGAAAGCCCGCATGACAAATGTGAACGTGGCTGGAAATCGGAAGGGTTGGTCGTAGGCAATCTCGTACAGATCGTCACTAATCGCACTCACCGATTGATTCTCAAACGGCTTGTCCATGAAGTTGTCGAGCATGTACTGGATCGATCTGCGGACTGGCCCCATATCGTCAACTGGAGAAAGCGCCCCCAGCTCGATTAGTGACGTGACGACTCGCTCAGCATCTTTCTGGGCCACCCCAAAAAAGGTATTGAGCAACTTCTCACGAGTCACAGGTTGCACCCGACCCATCATGCCAAAGTCATAAAAAATCAATGAGCCTTCAGCACTGACGGCAATATTACCGGGGTGGGGGTCGGCATGAAAAAAGCCGTCATTTAACAGTTGATGGAGATAAGCTTTCGCGCCTAGATTGGCTAAATTACGGCGATCGAGCCCTGCTGCCTCCAGCGCTTCATAGTGGCTGATTTTAATCCCCGGCATATATTCAAGGGTCAAAACACGGGGCGAGGTGTAGCGCCAGTAAACTCGGGGTACACAAACCCAATCTTCGTCACGAAAGTTGCGCCGAAACGTGTCAGCATTGCGGCCCTCGTTGAGGTAGTCAATCTCTTCCCATAAAATGCGGCAACACTCTTCGTAGATCCCAAGCCAGTCTCGGCCTCGCCCCCAATCGGGGTGGTTTTGAAAATAACGAGTAATGCCTTTGAGAATTTGCAGATCAATCTCAAATAACTGCCGCAAACCCGGTCGCTGCACCTTAACAACGACTTCCTCACCTGAGTGTAATTGGGCTTTGTGAACTTGGCCTAAGCTAGCAGCAGCGATCGGAATCGGATCAAAGCTACAAAACAACTTCTGAACAGGTTTGCCTAAATCTTGCTGAATGATGGCGGCAACTTGCTCGTAGCTAAATGCGGGGACGCGGTCTTGCAGTTTTGAGAGTTCCTCAACATATTCTGCCGGAAACAAGTCAGCTCGGGTTGAGAAGAGTTGCCCCACTTTGATAAAGGTTGGCCCTAGCTCCAGCAGCGTTTCCCGAATCCATACTGCTTGCGATCGCCGTCGAGCCGCTTTTTTCTCTTCGGTCATGCCGCCGCGATAGCTCCAGGCTTTTCCGTTGAGCCACAGAGAACCGAGCAGCAGCCATACAAAAGTCCAAATATCTAAGAAGCGCCGCCGCCGCGAGTACTTTTCGCGATTCCAGCGATACACTTTGCTACCACGGGTTCGTCTCCGGAACAAATCCGCGATCGTCGAACGCCCCTGGAATTCTGGAAGAGTGAGAGAGTCGTCAAACCGAGCAGACACTTGGATTCCTAGGCAGTGTTTACAGGATCAGCTTGGGCAAATAGCAATGCAGGTTAGCAGAAGACTAAGCCGCACGACTGCGATATTTTTGCAGCTCAGAGCGTAGTTGAGCAATTTCGGCACGCAAATCATCAATCGTGGCCTGGAGATCGGTAGGTTGCGACCCTTGGGGCACAATTGCTGTGGTGCGCGATCGCAAGGTTGCCTCTTCTTCGCGTCTGGCTCTTTCTAGCACTTCTTCAGTAAACTGGCGCAAAGACTCGCGCTGTTCGGCATCAAATTTACCCAATTCACTTAGTGCATTGGTCAATGAACGTTCTAAGTGTTCACCCAGCGTTTCAGCTACAGCTCTCCCAATGAAGAAGGCGTGAACGAGTGGATTACTCATGGAAAATCTCTGCGTGCGTCCGCAAAGATTATAACTTGGTTATTCCTAATCCTGCCTCAGCCCAAGGGAAGCTATAGCGAGGGCAAGGGTGGTGCAGCCGGTGCAAGAGTAGATGCATCGGGGGCTGTGTCACTGGGTGGGGCAGGTTCAACCGGAGCGGGAGCATTGACTGGAGGCAACGGTTCGGGAGCGGGTTCGGGTTCAGCAACTGGGGCAGGTGTTTCGCTAACAGGAGGTTCTGCAGCGGGTTCAGGGATCGGCGAAGGTGCCACGTCAATGGGATCAGTCGGGGCGGGCGTTGCTTCTGTCGGAGAAGGCTCAACCTCTGGAGAAGGCTCAGGTTCGACTACAGGTGGTGCGCTCGGCTCGACCGGAGTTGGCTCGACATCACGGGAGGCAGGAGGCGTGTCTTGCTCTGTCGGAGGTTGTTCAATCGGTACATCGGGCGGTATTGAAGCAGGAACCTCTTGACCCGGAAAATCTTTGTCAGGGAAGGACTGATCGCGATTAAACAGGGTTCCTCCCGCCTCGCTACCACTCAAGCGCAGTGCCAGACCTACACCACCACCCACACAAGCAGCGATCGCAGCAGCAAGAATCAGTGCCTTCGGTAACCAAGGTTTGACTGCCGCCGGACGGGGACGCGCTGGTTGCCGGGGTGGAGCAGGCTGGGAGCTAGAGACTACGGTTGAATGGCTGTTGGGAGGTGCAGGTGGGCGACTCGCTGCTGGAGGAGTTGCGGCGGGCGTATGGCGGGGCACCACCGGTAGAGTTGCACTGGTCGCTGTCGAGTAGAGAGGTTGGGCTGGGGTTCCAGGCGCTCCGACAGATCCTTGACCCGGATTAGTAGCCGATGCGGCAAACTGACTTTCTGGCAATAACGCTAACCAATCGGCGATCGTCTGCGGGCGAGCCTGGGCTTCCATTTCCATGCCCTTGAGAATGGCTCGCTCAACAGCAGGGCTAATTTGTGGTTGAAACTGGCGAATTTCTAGTAGTGGCACGCGATCGCGCAACGGGGCAGCAATTGGGGCTTGACCTGTGACTAAACTATACAGAGTTGCTGCCAAAGCATAAATATCGAGAGCTGGGGTGCGCTTACCTTGAGGCAGATATTGCTCAATGGGTGCATAGCCTGCCGATAACATGCCTGTGTGGGTCTGGGTTACTCCCGGCGTAAATTCGCGCGAGATGCCAAAATCAATCAGCACCACAAAATCGGTGTGTTCGCGACGCATAATGTTGTGCGGCTTCACGTCACGATGCAGCAAACCTGCTTGGTGTACGACTTGCAAGGCTGCCCCAATCTGGTGCATGTAGTGAACTGCCTTGGCTTCTGGCAGAGGGCCTTCGACCTGGACAATATCTGCTAGGGTTCGTCCGGGAATGTAGTCCATGACAATGAACGACAACCCACCGTCTTCAAAGAAATCAAACACCCGCACAATGTTGGGATGTTGGCATTTAGCAATCCGGCGAGCTTCGGCAATAAACTGCTGCTGAAACTGAGCAAAATCAGGGTGGCGGCGCAAATCCTCATTCAGCACCTTCACCACGACAGGCTGGTCTAAATAAGCATGATGCGCTCGAG
>CBIHQL010000306.1:0-5576 GCA_966211855.1 uncultured bacterium | reverse complement strand
CGCCGCTCTGCCCCTGCCGCCACTACGAAGACAAAGAAGCCGAAGTTGCCGCCGCCTTTTGGAACTGCCCTTGCGTGCCCATGCGAGAGCGTAAAGAGTGCCACTGCATGTTATTCCTCACCGAAGACAACGAATTCAGAGGCGACAAGCAGGAAATTACGTTTGAAGAAATTCGGTCAATCACAAACCAATATTAATTTCTAGCTTTTGTCTGTTTGCGGCTGACTCGATTCCGTTATTAGAGAACACACTGCTCGTTTGCTGACCTAGCGTCTAAATTCCACTCCAGGTTTGCTGTTCAGCCGCCTCCGATCCTTAAAGAGTCTTGAGAGAACACTACCCATGACTGCAAGCGTTAAGACCCTCGTCAATCAGCCCTACAAGTACGGGTTTGTGACGGAGATCGAGTCAGAGACCGTACCCCGTGGCCTAAACGAAGACACTATCCGGATGATTTCGGCTAAAAAAGAAGAGCCAGAATTCATGCTGGAGTTTCGCCTCAAGGCATATCGTCAGTGGTTGAAGATGACTGAGCCGACTTGGCCTCACGTCACTTACCCCCCAATCAACTACCAAGACATCATTTACTATTCCGCGCCCAAGCAGAAGCAGAAGAAGCAAAGCTTGGACGAAGTAGACCCCATTCTGTTAGAAACCTTTGAGAAGCTGGGCATTCCGCTGACCGAACAGAAGCGGCTGGCGAACGTCGCTGTGGATGCTATTTTCGATAGCGTTTCTGTTGCCACCACCTTCCGTGAGAAGCTAGCTGAGAAGGGTGTGATTTTCTGCTCGATCTCCGAAGCGTTGCGCGAGTATCCCGAGTTAGTGCAGAAGTACCTTGGCAGCGTCGTGCCTGTCGCCGACAACTACTTTGCGGCCCTCAACTCGGCGGTGTTTAGCGACGGTTCCTTCGTCTACATTCCCAAAAACACCAAGTGTCCGATGGAGTTGTCCACCTACTTCCGGATCAATAGTGGCGACACAGGCCAGTTTGAGCGGACACTGATTGTGGCTGAGGAAGGCAGTTCAGTCAGCTACCTTGAAGGCTGCACTGCGCCCATGTACGACACCAACCAGCTCCACGCGGCAGTCGTAGAACTGGTGGCTCTGGACAACGCTGAGATCAAGTACTCCACTGTCCAGAACTGGTACGCCGGAGACGAGAAGGGTAAAGGCGGCATTTACAACTTCGTCACCAAGCGTGGTCTCTGCCAAGGCGTGAACTCCAAGATTTCTTGGACTCAGGTCGAAACAGGTTCGGCAATCACCTGGAAGTACCCCAGTTGCGTGCTAGTTGGCGACAACTCCGTGGGTGAGTTCTACTCGGTGGCGCTGACCAACAACATGCAGCAGGCCGACACGGGCACCAAGATGGTTCACATCGGCAAGAACACCCGCAGCACCATCATCTCCAAGGGGATTTCGGCAGGCAACTCTAAGAACAGCTATCGCGGTTTGGTGAAGATTGGCCCCAAAGCTGAGGGCGCACGCAACTACTCGCAGTGTGACTCGATGCTGATTGGCGACAATGCCCAAGCCAACACCTTCCCTTACATCCAAGTGCAGAACAACACAGGTAAGGTGGAGCACGAAGCCTCAACCTCCAAGATTGGCGAAGACCAGCTTTTCTTCTTCACTCAGCGCGGGATCTCGATGGAAGACGCGATCTCGATGATGATCAGCGGTTTCTGTAAGGATGTGTTTAGCCAGTTGCCAATGGAGTTTGCCGTCGAAGCCGATCGCCTGTTGGCTCTGAAACTAGAAGGCAGCGTAGGTTAAGACCTCTCCCCCAGCCCCTCTCCAGCGAGGAGAGGGGCGAAACTAAGAAAAGCAGCGATCGCCTCCCTCTCCAACTTGCTCGAATTCCCTAACCCTCAAGCATTCCAGAGTTTTAATCAGTTGCAATGATCATTGAAAACAGCGAAGTTATTTTATCTGTCCGGGATCTAACCGCGAATGTGGACGGCACTCAAATCCTCAAAGGCTTGAACCTGGAAGTTAAAGCTGGGGAAATCCACGCCATCATGGGGCCAAACGGTTCTGGTAAGAGCACTTTTTCCAAGATTTTGGCAGGGCACCCCGCTTATGAAGTCACGGGTGGCGAAGTCATCTTCATGGGTGAAAACTTGCTGGAGATGGAACCGGAAGATCGGGCGCGATCGGGCGTGTTTTTGGCCTTCCAATATCCGCTGGAGATTCCTGGCGTGAGCAATCTCGACTTTTTGCGCGTGGCTTACAACTCGCGCCGCAAACACCAAGGTCTAGAAGAACTTGATGCCTTCGACTTTGATGATTTGGTGCGGCAGAAGCTGGATGTGGTGAAGATGAACCCTGCGTTTCTGAATCGTAGTGTGAATGAAGGCTTCTCCGGTGGGGAGAAAAAGCGCAACGAAATTCTGCAAATGGCGCTGCTAGAACCCAAACTAGCCATTCTGGATGAAACCGATTCAGGCTTGGATATTGATGCGCTCAAGATTGTGTCTGGTGGCGTGAACCAACTCACCAGCCCCCAAAACGCCACGATTATGATCACCCACTACCAGCGCTTGCTCAACTACATCACCCCGGACTTTGTGCATGTGATGGAAGGCGGTCGCATCTTGACCACAGGTGGCAAGGAACTGGCTCTAGAACTGGAAGAGCGCGGCTACGACTGGGTGAAAGAAGAAGACGCGGCTGAGGTGGCAGCACGATGACCATTCAGGTTTCTTCTGAACAAACTGCAAGTTCCCAAGCGGCGGCTAACCGGGAAGCTTACTTAGCCCAGTTGTTGAAGCTGGCTCAAAGCGCTGAGGTGGCAGTCAGCGATCGCCTGCCAGAACTCAGATCCCAAGCGGCAGCTTTGGTGCAAGAGCAAACCTTCCCCACCACTCGCAATGAAGAATGGCGATTCACCGATTTGTCACCCTTGTTGCAGGTGGAGTTGGCGGTTGGCGATCGCTCATTAGCAGTTAGCCCCGAAGCTGTCGAAGCCTTTGCGTTGCCAGAAGCGGCTACCAGTCGGCTAGTGTTTGTGAATGGCGTTTATGCGCCGGAATTCTCGGCGATCGCTAATCTCCCAGCTAATCTTTTTGTTGGCAGCTTGGCTGCTTTACCAGAGGAACTGAAAGCGCGATCGCAGAACTACCTGGCAAAGCAACCGGGTGCGGAGGAAGTGTTTACAGCGCTGAACACCGCAGGTTTAAGCGATGCTGCTGTGGTTTGGCTTCCGAAGAATCAGAAAGTGGAAACGCCGATTCATCTGTTGTTTGTTTCCACTGCCAGCGATCGCCCAATTCTATCTCAGCCTCGCTGCTTGGTGGTAGCAGAGACAGGAAGCAGTGTGACGCTGGTGGAAGATTATGTCACGGTGGGCGAGGGTGTATATCTCACCAATCCAGTGACGGAAATCTGGGTCGAACAAAATGCTCAGGTGAGTCACACTAGAATTCAGCGGGAGAACCAAAACGCTTTCCACATTGGCAAAACTGCGGTGAGCCAAGCGCGAGACAGTCGCTACACCTGCAATGCGGTCAGCTTTGGCGCAAAACTATCGCGGCACAACTTAGAAGTCTTCCAAACCGGAGAGCAGACAGAAACTAACCTCAACGGACTCACCATGATTGGCGGGGAACAGTTGGGCGATACGCACAGCACGATCGCCTACACCCAACCTCATGGCAGCAGTCGCCAGCTCCACAAAACGATTGTGGATGGGCAAGCGCGAGCGGTGTTTAACGGCAAAGTGTTTGTGCCCAAACTAGCGCAACTCACCGACGCTGGACAGCTCAACCGAAACTTGCTCCTCTCCTCCAAAGCCCGTGTGGATACGAAGCCGCAGCTAGAAATCACGGCAGATAACGTCAAGTGCAGTCACGGCGCGACAGTGGGGCAGATTGACCCCGATGAAATCTTCTATCTACAAAGTCGTGGTCTAGATCAGGCCAGTGCCCGTCAGCTTTTGGTTTACGCCTTCGCGATCGAGATTATTGATCAAATTCCCGTAGCCTCTGTGCGCGATCGCCTGTCTCAGCTAGTGAAACAACGAGCTTTTTAAGAACCATGACCATCGCTCAGGAAAGAACTCTCGCCGCTCAGGTCCGCGCTGACTTCCCGATTTTGGATCAGGAGATCAACGGCAAACCTCTGGTTTACCTCGACAACGCGGCTACCTCGCAAAAACCCCAGGCTGTGTTGCAAGCATTGCAGCACTACTACGAGCACGACAACGCCAACGTCCACCGGGGCGTGCATACGCTCAGCTCGCGGGCGACGGATGCTTACGAAGGCGCAAGAGATAAAGTCGCAAAGTTTATCAATGCGGCCTCTCGGCAAGAAATCATCTACACCCGCAACGCCAGCGAAGCGATCAACTTGGTGTCGAACGCTTGGGGTCTGAGCACGCTGAAGCAAGGCGACGAGATCATCCTGACGGTGATGGAACACCACAGCAACCTGATTCCCTGGCAATTGGTGGCGCAGAAAACGGGTGTGGTACTCAAATTTGTGGAGCTAACCGAAACCGAAGAATTCAACCTAGAGCAGTTCAAGTCGCTGATTTCCGACAAGACCAAGCTCGTCTCGGTGGTGCATGTCTCCAATACCTTGGGCTGCATTAACCCCGTCAAGGAAATTTGCGCGATCGCTCATCAACATGGCGCGAGAGTATTGATCGATGCCTGCCAAAGCGTTCCACACATGCCGATTGATGTGCAGGACATTGATTGCGATTGGTTGGTTGCCTCTGGTCATAAGATGTGTGCCGCGACTGGTATTGGTTTCCTCTACGGCAAACTGGATCTGCTGCGCTCCATGCCTCCCTTCTTAGGTGGTGGCGAGATGATCGCGGATGTGTTTCTCGATCACTCCACCTACGCCGACCTACCCCACAAGTTTGAAGCGGGCACGCCTGCCATTGCCGAAGCGATCGCCCTCGGTGCAGCGGTGGATTACCTGATGGGCATTGGTATGGACAAGATCCACGCCTACGAAGAAGAACTGACGGCGTACCTGTACCAGCGCTTAGCTGAACTGCCCGAAGTTCGCACCTATGGCCCCAAACCCACGGAAGATGGCAAAGGCCGCGCGGCTCTGGCTGCATTCACGGTGGGCGCAGTTCACCCCCACGACCTCTCGACTATTCTGGATCAAGCAGGAATCGCGATCCGGGCAGGGCACCACTGCACCCAACCCCTACACCGTCATTTAGGGGCACAATCCACGGCACGGGCAAGCTTGTATTTCTACAACACCCGTGAAGAAATTGATGTCTTCATCGAAACTCTCAAAGAAGCGATCGAGTTCTTCGGCAGCATCTTTGGTTAATCATTAATAACAACTTTTTTTCAAGTAGGGTGGGCGATCGCTCACCTTATTTTTTATGCGCGATTACTCTTAAACTAATAGTTTTCTAGGTTGAGTAAGTTTCAATATACGTATCTGAAGCTGTACAGAGTAGCGCTACCTATCACTTTGTTCCACAATAATAAATGAATGTAAAAATTTTCCTTTTCTGAAACCATATGAGATAAGCAAGAACCTTTCACACTAGTAATAGTTAGTTGGCTTCAGCCCTAGTAGATGCATAAGCGTGAGAA
>CBIHQL010000305.1:0-5606 GCA_966211855.1 uncultured bacterium | reverse complement strand
TGCCGGGGAGAAACCCCACGAGTGCCCCGACGTGAATAGCCGCCATAAACAAAATAATCGGCCAGGCTAAGGGAGGTTTGGTTGATTGTGCAATAGTCATGCAGTCATCTCAATAGGAAACTTAATTGTGCCCGATCTGCGCGACAATAGACTCCGCACCCAGACACAGAGTCAAGGTTAACGCGCAGGCGATGTTAGCCTCGTTCTCTACTAGATGCGTATTGCATCTCCCAGGAGAAACAAAACATTAATGAACAGCATTGAACTGTTACAAACAGCAGAGCAGGCACTATCTCAGATTTTTTCTGGAATTGACTCTCAGGTCAAGGAAAACCTCAAACGAGTCTTAACTGCGTTTCGTAACCACCGAGTCGGTACTCACCATTTTGCAAGCGTTTCCGGCTATGGACACGACGATTTAGGCCGCCAAACGCTCGACCAAGTATTTGCAGAAGTTATGGGATCTGAAGCTGCTGCCGTAAGAGTGCAGTTTGTTTCTGGTACTCATGCGATCGCTTGTGCCCTTTATGGAGTCTTGCGACCGGGCGACGAAATGCTCGCGGTGGCAGGCGCTCCTTACGATACGCTCGAAGAAGTGATTGGCTTACGCGGTCAAGGGCAAGGATCGCTTAGCGAGTTTGGAGTCAGCTATCGGCAGCTAGAATTGCTTCCCGACGGCACGATTGATTGGGAAAAGTTATCTCATGCAATTAGCGATCGCACGCGCTTGGTTTTAATCCAAAGATCCTGTGGTTATTCTTGGCGCTCTAGCTTATCGATCGCTGAGATCGAAAAAATTGTCTATCTCGTTAAGCAACAAAACCCCAACACAGTTTGCTTCGTTGATAACTGCTACGGCGAATTTATCGAAACCCGCGAACCCACTGCGGTCGGAGCCGATTTAATGGCGGGGTCATTGATCAAAAATGCGGGTGGGACAATTGTGACAGCAGGTGGCTATGTGGCAGGCCGCGCCGATTTAGTTGAAGCTGCCACCTGTCGTTTGACGGCACCCGGAGTTGGCAGTTCTGGTGGAGCCACTTTTGATCAAAATCGGTTGTTGTTTCAAGGGTTGTTTCTAGCACCGCAAATGGTCGGGGAAGCGATGAAAGGTAACCACCTCACGGCTTACGTGTTTCAGCAACTTGGTTACCCAGTCAATCCTTTACCCGAAGCCCCTCGCCGTGACGTAATTCAAGGGATTCAGTTAGGTTCGCCGGAGAAATTGATTGCCTTTTGTCGAGCCGTACAACAAAACTCACCAATTGGTTCTTACCTAGATCCGGTGCCTGCGGAGATGCCGGGGTACGAAAGCCAATTGGTCATGGCGGGCGGGACGTTTATTGATGGCAGTACGTCTGAGTTTTCTGCTGATGGGCCACTACGCGAACCTTATGTTGTGTTTTGTCAAGGCGGCACTCATTGGACTCATGTAGCGATCGCCCTAGAGGCAGCGATTACAGCGGTTGGCCCTGCAAGTTCATAGTTACAGCGCTAAAAAGCGAAGAAGTAGCGGCTACAACGTTCTTAATTTTGTAGCTGCTCTAACCTAATAAGGCCGCAGTCCGGTTAGCAGCAGGCTGGAAGGCATCCTCAACAAACAGGGGATTGCAGGTGAACAGCGTATAGCCATTCACACGCATGAGGGAAATCCCATCTTTGCAACACTCAACAACTCGATAGAATTGACCATCCCGTCGAGAGATGAGGAGACTGCCAGCTTGGATATTCATTTTCAACAACTGGTAACTTTTACAACAGCATTGTCACGGATCACTTTCTTAGTATGACTTGATATGCCTTAACTTAGAAGCCACTTTATGTAACGAGTTTATCAACCTGTATAAATCTATATTAAAGTTCTTGAGGCGATCGCTCACCCAAATTTTGCCAAGCTTGACTAGGAGCAGATTTCAGAGATTCTGAAGACCTACTCTCAACGGCTTGAAGTCAAGATTCAAAAACTCCAGCCAAGCTTTTTTCAGGTTTTAGGTTACGCCAGCGACCCTCACTCCGGTAGTTTATATTGACCAACAATACGCTTGGCATATTCGGGCACATGCGCATCCAGTTTTTCGGGGTGGTTGCGCTTCATGTATAGATAGTTGCGGGTGAAGTGAGAATCGATTGAGAACCGGGCATATTCCAGCCCTTTTGGCCCCACACGCTCAATGACCACACCCATGAGTTGCGCCGCCCACATTGGTAAAGTCACGCCTTTGTCATAGGCCGGGATGCTTTGTTGCACGGCATTTTTGCGATCGCCTTGTGACATCACAGGTTGAGTTTCAATCTGATCGCGTACCAAATCGAGCATTTCTCGACCGCGATCGTTGCGCACCACAATCCACTGCCAGCCGAACGGGGCACCCATATAGCCAACGACCAGATCGGATAGCGAATTAACGTAGTCAAAACAACTCATGCAGGATGGGGCAAACACATCTTTGAGTTGGTTGGTTTTGAGGCCAAAGAACGGTACTTTCTCAACCGAACCATCTTCATGCTTGAAATGCACCCGAAAATCTTGCATGAACTCGTAATGCACTACGGTTTCGGGCGATCGGCTGGTAGTTTCTAAAAACTTCTGCAATCCAGCACGGGTAACGTTATCTACACAAGGCGTACCCAGCACATACAGCTTTTCGAGGCCGAGTTGCTTTTCGACTGCCCGCAACGCTTGGATCTGGCAACCAACCCCAATCACCAGCAAGCGTTTCATACCCGACTGCTCAATTTGCTCTAGCACCGACAAGTTAGGTGAGAGCGTCGGCTTGTTGACCCGTGCTGCCAAAATTTCTTCAGGAGTGCGGGCGATCACGGGTTTGGGCTGAAAGCGATCGTCTTCGGTGTTTTGCACGCACACTACGCCTTCGACCCAACCGCGATTTAACATTTCGATCGCGATCGAGCTGACAATGCCTGTCCACTGCGCCCCTTCAATCGGTTGAGTTTTGCGGGCAGCCATCATCTCTTGGCTCACCCCAAAATACCAATCGTCTTGGTTGTCGAGGTTGCGGCTGCGACCATGAATTTCTGCTTCTAGCTCAGCGACTTGCTGATTGAGAAACGCGCACGCTTCTTTGACGTAATGAATATAGTAGGTGTCGCAAAGCCCACATTCGCTACACAACTCTTTAGCAGGGCGGCGGCTAGAGGGTTTGAGGGCTTTCGATTTTTGGTGGGGACGAACAGGGGAAGCAGTCATGGGCAGGTGGCGGAATTCATCACAAGCGCAACATTTGCTTCAAGTAGCTTAATGCTTTCCGCTTACGAAAATTGCCCCACGGTTATGAAACTTTAAGCAATTTTGAGAATCCAGGTTTCCGGGTGGGCTTGCTTAAGTTGGAGATATTTTGAAACCCCCAACGAAAAACCATGCCCCACTCCCCCAACGACAACCAAAGCCATAGCATCTTCACCACGACCGGAGCAGTCGCTGGAGCCGGAGTCTTTCAAGTCGTCGGTGGCGTTGGTGTGGTCGGGATGGGAACCGGAATCGGCCTTGGGCTAGCTCCCATGATGTTTACAGGCGCAGTGGTCGGCTCAGCAACCCATGTAGTTCTAGGCGCGATCGCTGAAGGAGATCCCAGCATTCTCAGCGCGGCAGGGCTTGGAGCCATTGGTGGAGTCGGCCTTTACTCAGCTATTGGTGGAATCGGTGTAGGGATTGGCGGTAGCGCTTTCGGTTTAGGAGCAGGGGCATTTGCAGGGATAGGTGGCGTTTTTGGTCTTGCTGCTTATGGTTTTTATCGTGCTTGGCGGCAAGAAACCGGTGAACGATTAGCAGGTGCCTTTGATGCCTTCACTCGGATGGAAGCCAAAATTAATGATCAACTCGATTGGTCATTCAATTACATCGAAGCCCTGTTAGAGCTAGAAGAAGAATTGTCAGGAGAAGCTACAAAGCGCAAGTTTAGGCTGTTGGAGGTTGACATTGAACTGGAAGAAATGAAAGCGAGAATGCGATCGCCCTCTGCCACTCCTAGAAATTCAACTACTCCCCCTGTGGATGAAACCGCGATCGCCTCACAATCTGACCTCGCTTGGCACTGTATTCAGACCTGGAAAGCCCATGATGCCGAGATTAACGGGTTAGCCATCAGTCCCGACAGTCAAACGCTTGTTAGTGCCAGCAGCGATCGCACCATCAACCTTTGGCGGCTCTCAACTCAAAAGCGCCTCTTCAGCTTCTTCTGCACCAAAGAACCTTATGCAGTTGCGATCGCCCCAGATAACCAAACCCTAATTAGCGGCGACTTTGACCAGAAAGTGACCAGTTGGCACCTGACCACCAAAGCCATGCTGCAAACGTTCTTTAGCCAGCCTTATTGCCCTACAAGTCATGATGGCTTTATTTATGCAGTTGCCACCAGCCCCGACCATCAAACTGTTGTCAGTGGCAGTGCTGATCATACGGTGCGGCTTTGGAAGCTAGGCAGTGGACAGCCAATCCGCATTCTCAATGGTCACACGGCTCCAGTTTGGTCAGTACTCATCCACCCAGACCAAACGACTTGTGTCAGTGCCAGTGGCGATCATACGATTCGGATTTGGCAAATGCACCAGTTCGCCAACCCGCGCATTCTCACCGGACACACCAACAGCGTTAACGCGATCGCCCTCAACCCAAGCGGCACGCTCCTGATCAGCGGTAGCTCCGACACCACAATCAAATATTGGGACTACCACACTGGAGATCTCCTCAGAACATTGATCGGGCACAAAGCCGCTATCTTCTCAATTGCCATCAGCCCCGACGGTGAAACCCTCGCCAGTAGCGATCGCGCCGGAGTCATCAAACTCTGGAATCTAGCGACCGGAGAGCTATTACAGACAATTGCCAACCGAGGCTATGTGCTTTTCAGCCCCGACGGTCAATTTTTAATCACCAGCCACCAAGGAAATTTAAAGCTCTGGCAACGCCAATCAATTCCCAATTCTTCAAAGTTGGGAGCGATCGTAGACGGTGACTGGTGGATAGTTTTAGGCGTTGCTCCTGACGCAGAACCTTCAGTTGTGAAACGCGCTTATCGAAATCTAGCGAGACAATATCACCCTGATATTAATCAATCTGAGCACGCCCAGGAGATCATGCAAATTGTAAATAAGGCTTATGCGAGTTTTGAGCGATCGCCCATTTCGTAGTGCGGGCTTCTAGCCTGCGCGGGCAAGATGCCCACGCCACGGTGACTAAACTCACGCCCGCTTCTACTAGAAACTCTCAAAGCCTAAAGGAATCGCACCCAGCATTGATACGTTGCTGAAATAGCGCAGCATAAGCCTGGATTATGGCAAGCTGGAAGACGACCGCGTGTTTTAGTTTGATTTTCTCGTGTCTAACCCTCGCCAACTTGCTTTTTTGACCCTGCGATCGATTGTTCGGGGTGCCTTTTCAGATGTTGCCTTAGACAAAACCTTACAAGGGGTCGAACTGGGTACCTTAGATCGGCGGCTGTTGACCGAGCTAGTCTATGGCAGTGTGCGGCGACAAAGAACCCTTGATGCTCTTATTGATCAGTTAGGCAAAAAAAAGGCTAGCCAGCAGCCCCCCGACCTGCGAATTATTTTGCACCTCGGCTTATATCAACTACGCTATCTCAACC
>CBIHQL010000304.1:0-5609 GCA_966211855.1 uncultured bacterium | reverse complement strand
AGAGCAAAATTACAGCTTTGGGGCTCACAGACAACACCTCGCCAGAAAATCACGCAATCTCAACAACCACTGGAAGGTGCTAGAAACTGCACCCCCATACACCACCATAATCTGCATTGGGATGGAGGAGCGCAACAGCAAGCTGATTAAGAATCTGGGCAGGGCGATCGCGTTGTCATAGTCGGGGTATAGTTCAGGCTCTCAACCTATCTCCCAGCGGAACGAACCCGACATTGTTGCTGTCAAACAAAATAATTAGCCCGTAAATTTTACGCTGTATCTAAAGTGTATCTAAAGCTCTCAAGCTCCTGGTGACCATCCGAGTAATTTCGCGCATTCTGTCAAAGCACAAGCTTTTAATTCTGACTTTGCAAGTTCAGGAACCTAGACTAAACTTTGGAATTCTTCATAAATAGAGCCGCTATGTTACTATCTGGATGGTTCGAGTCGGCTTGCAGTTGTGAATCCGCTTGATCCCGTGGTGGTGGAGGTGTAGGAGTGCAGAATAGTTTTCCCGGAGCGCATACCCAGGCTGGCTCACAGCGGAATCACCCAGAGCCAATTCGCGTGGGTGTGATTGGGGTTGGCAATATGGGCCAGCATCACACGCGAGTTCTGAGCTTGCTGAAAGATGTTGAACTGGTGGGAGTTTCTGATGTTAACGTCGATCGCGGCCTTGACACTGCCAGTAAATATCGGGTGCGATTCTTTGAGGACTATCACGACCTGTTAGCGCACGTTGATGCCGTTTGCGTTGCCGTGCCCACGCGTCTACATCACAGTGTTGGCATGGCCTGCTTAAAGGCGGGTGTGCATGTACTGATCGAGAAACCGATCGCAGCCAGTATTGCTGAAGCCGAGTCGCTAGTCAATGCAGCGGCAGAATCAAACTGTATCCTGCAAGTGGGTCACATTGAGCGCTTCAACCCAGCGTTTCAAGAACTCAGCAAAGTCTTAAAAACAGAAGAGTTACTTGCCCTAGAAGCTCACCGGATGAGCCCTTATTCTAACCGGGCAAATGATGTGTCTGTGGTACTCGATCTGATGATCCACGACATCGACTTGCTCTTAGAGTTGGCTGCTTCCCCAGTTATCCGGTTAACGGCTAGCGGTAGTCGAGCCTCTGACTCTGGCTATTTAGATTACGTGACCGCTACTCTGGGTTTTGCTAACGGTATTGTGGCGACGCTGACCTCTAGTAAGGTGACACACCGCAAGATCCGCCGCATTGCCGCTCACTGCAAAAACTCTCTAACTGAAGCCGATTTCTTGCGGAATGACATCTCAATCCATCGCCAGACTACGGCTGACTGCATGACCGACTATGGTCAGGTACTGTATCGCCAAGATGGTCTAATTGAGAAAGTCTACACCAGCAATATTGAGCCGCTTCATGCTGAGCTAGAGCACTTTGTGACTTGTGTGCGGGGTGGCAATCAGCCTTCGGTGGGTGGTGAACAAGCTCTGAAGGCACTGCGGCTAGCGAGCTTAATTGAGCAAATGGCGCTAGATGGTCAAGTTTGGGAACCCAAAAGCTTTGACTTGGAGCACATCAATTCCCCAGCGATCGCGGTTTAGCCTGTATCAAAATTTCTGAGAGCGATCGCTGGATCGTCTCACTTACCAACTGATTTCCTGCCGGACTGAGATGGATATGGTCGTGGTAGAGCGATTGTGGCTCGGCGATCGCATCGAAAGCGGGCAGGAAATCAACGTACCTAATTTGTTCTGCGGTCATAAAATCACGTAACCGTTGACGGGCTTTGAGTTCATAATCACGAGGCCCATCTTTAGCCTTAGTTTCACGTAACAGCGGTGTCATCACGACCAACAACGCTCCACCTTGCTGCTCAACCAACGCTTTGATTTGCTGCATTGCCGTCAAATTAAAGCCAACGCGATCGCCCGGTTCTGCTTGGATTTCTTTGAACTTGGCTCGAAAGTCTGGGTCTGGCGCTTTAGGAAATAGATAGCGGTTTAAGACTTCTGTAATGGCGAAAGGTGGTTTGCGAGCTGGGTAGTTCAGATCGTTCCCTACTTGCAACGACGAAGGTGCAGTAGCAAACAAGTCATCCGTGTTGATGATCAGCACCACAGCTTGAGCGCCAAATGTGCCAAACCGTTGCAAATAAGCCAATTCGTTACGTGGCCCCCAAGAGTTAGCCGAGGCATTCAACACTTCTACCTGCTGCCAATTGGTGCCTTTCAGTGCGGGTCGAATTTGCTGCGCCAGCATTTCGGAGATCGTATTAGCTTGATCAGTCCACCAGCCACCATTGGCAACCGAGTCTCCGAGCAACATCACGCGCCAGGTATTGGCAGGCCGCTCAGACGCGATCGCAGGGCTGCGCATAGAGTAGGCATTAATAGCAATCCGATTGCCAAATCGCCGCACCGTTTGGTTGGGAGCTAATAAATAACCAATGTTGGGATCAGCGAGATAGATCAAAGGGTTACCAAACCCAAAAAAGAGGCGCAACCCTCCTTCTAGTAAGAAAGCAACTCCTACAAGCCCAGCTAGCACCAGCCCTAAGATTGTCATTGCAGATAAATCTGTCAACAAAACCCCGCGTTCCTCTGTAGCGTCAAACCAGACCCAGCTTAGACCAGAAAATAGGCTTCTGGGAACACAAAGGAGCGATCGCTAAAAGATTCTTGCTAGCGATTTGCACCTAGCCTCTGGAAGCTTTCGTCTTTAAACAAGTAATTGCCGAGGTTGTGCTGAGCCCGGTAGCACCGTACAGAGCAGTGCTTAAAATTACACAAACTACTGTTTAAATTCTTTGTGAGAAAACTGCTATACTACACTTTGTAATACAATCAGTAATCTTTAGTTTTCTTTGATTTTGTTTGTAGGTTTTCAGGATTCTGTAAAACCCTTTTATTTGTAGGGTCAATAATTGTATTTGATTCTGACAAATAACTTGCTGTTTTTTGATTAAAAGTTATGGCAAGCTTTCGAGATGTCCTCGGCTATTACCGCCGTTATTGGTCAGAGGCTACATTTAGCATTGCAGCATCTAGCATTTTTGAAATCATTGATTTGGTGGTGCCTTACGCAATCGGTCAGATTCTCAATGCGTTGTCGAATCAACCGCTAGATCGTGGGCTGCAAAATGTGGTGGATTGGGTTGCTAACTTCACCAATTTACCGACCGATCGCCCGCTCACCTTAGGAGTTTTGCTGAGCATCATTTTTGTAGTGACTGTCGTGCGAGCACCGATTCAACCGTGGATTGGCTCCTGGTTTCACTGGGAGATTGCTTTGCGATCGCGGCGAGATCACACCAAGCAAGTGTTGCAAAAAATTCTGACGTTACCGCTAGAGTTTTATGACGAAAATAATCCGGGGCGGATTGCGGGGCGGGTGGCAAGAGGTTTAGCCAACCATACCTGGAGCTACCCTGAAATTGCGGGCCAGTTAATTCCAAAACTATTCCGCATTTTGGGTATTTTTGTGCTCATTTGGCTGATTGAGTGGCGAATTGCGATCGCATTTTTGATTTCTTTTCTGGTTATTCTCAGCTTCACATTTAGTCACCTCAAGAAACTAATTGAATCTGAACAAATCCTCGATCGCTATCAAGAAAATACTGAAAGTCGTACTTCCGAAATTATTACCAACATTAAAACTGTCAAGGCATTTGCGACCGAGCCGCGCGAACTCAAGCGCCAAGCCCAACGCCTCGATCGCGAGTTTCGGGTAGTAATTGACCGAATTCACAGAGGCTACGTCTATCTAGGCACCTGGCAACGGACAATTGTGCAAACTTGTGTCTTTGCAATCTTGGCAGTGACGCTGGTTGCAACCGCTCAGGGCCGAATTTTGTTGGGGCATTTTGTGACGACCTTGACGATTTCTAGCATGGCTTATTCTGAGCTAGAGCCGATTAGCAACTTGGCTGAAACCTTGGCGCGGCGCTATGCCTCGATGATGCGTTTTCACGAATTTATGCAATTGCCTGCGGGGTCAGATGCGGGCAGTGTGGAGCGCTCGCCCCGTGGGGTTGTGCCCTATCAGTTCACAGGCAAAGTGGAATTTATGCAGCTTGCCTTTGGTTACGATCGCGATCTCCCTGTTTTGCAAGACATCAACCTGCTCATTGAGCCTTGCCAGACAATTGCTTTGGTTGGGCGGTCTGGTTCTGGCAAATCGACATTGGTCAAGCTGCTGTTTCGCTATTTTGAGCCGACGCAGGGTGGCATTCTGATCGATGGCGATAATATTCGCGATTTAGACATCAGCCGCTATCGCCGCCGTCTCGCGATCGTCCATCAAGAAGTCGATATCTTTAACGGCACGCTGCTTGACAATCTCACCTACGGCAACCCCAATGCCACTTTTGAGCAGGTAGAAGCCGCCTGTCGCATTGCCCAGTGTGAAGAATTTATTCACCAGTTTCCGCGACGGTACAAAACGATTGTGGGTGAACGAGGGATGCGGCTGTCGGGTGGTCAACGTCAACGGCTCGGGATTGCTCGTGCCCTACTGGCTGACCCCGATGTCTTAGTCTTTGACGAGGCAACTTCTAGTCTAGATTACGAGTCTGAACGAGCGATTCAACTGGCGATGCGATCGATCTTGGGCACCCGCACCACGATTATTATTGCTCACCGTCTGAGCACCGTCCGCGAAGCCGATCAGATTGTCGTGCTCGACCAAGGCCGGATTGTCGAAGTGGGTAGTCACGATGAATTGCTACATCAAGGAGGCATTTATCGCCGATTGCACTCCCTACAAGAAACAGGTGAGTTGGTTTAATCAACGGCAAGCGTAATTCAGAGCTGAAACATCTTCATTTAGACTGGCGATCGCTAGATTAGAACCTGCATAAAGTTGGTCAAGCGGGGAGGTTATCATCTTCAATAACTTCCCCATCTGAGGAAGGGGTTATTATTTCTATCGCCTTAGGGCATCCTGTGATTGCTTTACTAACTCCAATTCATACCTTTGCGCTTGCTGAACCGGCTCCCCTGCTAGGAGATATACGGTTTGACCTGGCAGTGTTGGCATTAATGTTGCTGCTCTCAGCCCTTTTTTCTGGGTCTGAAACAGCCATTACAGCCCTCGATAACTTAAAGCTCCGGGCCTTGATCAAAGAGCAAGGAGACCCCGATCGCTTATTTCGCCTGGTGCTAGAAAAACGGGCACGCTTCATCACCACCCTGCTAGTTGGTAACAACCTAGTCAATAACTTCTCAGCGATTCTGACTAGCAATTTGTTTGCGATTTGGCTGGGCAGTGCTGGGATTGGGGTGGCAACTGCGGTCGTCACATTTTTAGTGTTAATTTTTGGCGAAATTACTCCGAAGTCATTGGCAATCAACAACGTCATGCCAGTGTTTACCTTCGCAGTTCGCCCCATTTACTGGCTGTCGATCGCGCTAGCTCCCATCGTTTATTTATTTGAAGCGATCGCTCAAAGCGTAATTCGCCTGTTTCAGCATAGTGCAGTGCAGCAAGGTGAATCGGTACAAGACTTGCAGTTGATGATTGAAGTTTTAGGCGGCAAAGGACAACTCGATTTATACAAGCACCAGTTGCTCAACAAAGCCTTGATGCTCGATCGCGTCACAGCGCGGGATGTCGTCAAACCCCGGATCGACAT
>CBIHQL010000303.1:0-5627 GCA_966211855.1 uncultured bacterium | reverse complement strand
GTAATGATTGGAAGATCAATGCCAAGCTACAAGCAATGGTGAATTTTCAAGTTGGCAACTTAGTCAAAGATCCTTTTCCGAATGCTTTGACAGCAATCCATAATATGGATTTGATTGTCTGTCGTAATGTATTTATTTATTTTGATGCTGCTTCAGTCGCACTGGTTATAGACAAATTTACACAAACCCTGAGACCGCAAGGTTATTTGGTTGTGGGTCATGCTGAGTTGTGTAACCAAGATCTCCAAAGTTTAAAGCCAAAGGTCTTTCCAGAGTCGGTGGTTTATCAACGAAGTAGCGAAGTCACTGCGGCTAATAGTTTAGTTTCTTCTTTAGCTTATAAGCCTCATAGCCCGCCTAGCGATCGCCCTCCTGGTATCACTGCCAATGCGCGATCGCCTCAAGCTAACGTACTGCCTCTCGCACCCCAAAATAGTCTGCACCATGCTGCAACAACCAGCGATCGCAGCGTCACTTCTGCAAGTTCAGCCTCCAATCCTAACGCTCAACCGCAGCAACCCAGCGATTACCCCAGTCTGCTGAAACAAATCGACTCATTTTTGCAAGATGGCACTTATGTTTCAGCGATCGCAGTTGGCAAGCAAGCCATTCAGCTTTGTCCTACTCGCGGAGAAGCTTACTATTTCATTGCCAAAGCCTATGCCAACTTAGGTCGAGCTGCCGAAGCTGAGTCTTACTGCCAAAAAGCAATCGGTTGCAATGCTATTTGGTTATCTCCTCACTATCTCCTCGCTCGGATTGCTGAAGAACAAAATCAAATTGAAGTTGCTAAAACTTTACTAAAGAAAATCATCTATTTAGAGCCAACTGCGATCGCTGCCTATTTAGAGTTGGGTAGTATTTATGCCAAAGAGAAAAATATAGCTAAAGCCCAAAAGCTTTGGAAAACTGCTCTAGATTTACTCAAGCATCTTCCTGCACATCAAACTGTTGAGCATTTCAATCAAGTCACAGCGGGAGACCTGCTCCTGCAAGTCAAAAAACTACTAAGCAAATATTAAGCATCATGCTCAACTCAGCAAAGCCTGCACTTCTATTACAGCCAAATCCCTCTTCTTGAAGCTCAATTAGGTTCTCAAAAATGCAATCTCAGCCCTATCTCCTTTTTAGTCTAAATGACTCCTTGTATGGGGTCGATTCTTACCTCGTTCAAGAAGTTTTTTATCTACCTGAGTTAACGCCAGCGGTCGAAGCCCCTTATGACATTGTTGGGTTAATTAACCTACGCGGCAAAGTCATTCCAGTGATGGATTTAGAACGGCGGTTTGGTTATACCCCACATCCCTATCGTCTGACTGATAGCGTTATCATTTTGCAGTGGAAGTCATCTCACATTGGAGTTCTCGTACATCAAGTCCATGAAGTTAAGAACCTCGATGCTTCTTTTATCGAAGCAGGGATTGAATATGACAGAGGTGAAAGTTCAAAAGCTCGGTTTGTCTCTGGTTTAGCTAAAGTCGATGGTGAAATTATCACCCTGCTCAAACTTGACAAACTGTTATCTGACTCAACTACACTCTCTCTGACTAACTATGACGCTTCAGATTTAGCGGACGGCAAAGTGCTATCGAGTGGTTATGGTAACCAGCCAACACCACCCAAACCATTTTTTGAATTGTGTGTTGATCTAAACCCTGACGAAAAAGCAGTTTTTCAGCAGCGTGCAGCTAATCTGAGACAAAGTAGCGCCAGTCAAGATTTTACCGGGTTGACACCTCTAGCAGTCATTGGCTTAGGCAAAGAATATTTTGGGCTTGACTTAAAGGTGGTGCGAGAGTTTACAGATATCCGCAAACCAACACCTATCCCTTGCTGTCCTGCTTATATCATTGGCAACATGAATTTGCGGGGTGAAATTGTGACTCTGATTGATGTACAACCGCTTCTGCATGTCCCTCGCGTAGATGCCAACGCTGCCTCTCAAGCCATGATCGTTCAAGTAGAAGATGTCGTTGCTGGTATTGCTGTCGATCAGGTCTGCGACATTTTATATATTCGTCCCTCTGAGATTAAACCTATCCCTGCTGCCATTCACTCGGAAGGTGATGAATTTTTACGAGGCACCGCTCCATACCGCGAAAAAATGATGAGCATTTTAGATCTGCCCAAGATCTTTCGCCAAGGTAACTTATCGGTGAATGAAGAAGTTTAGTGACAGCAGTAGCCAATAGCAATTAAGTGTTTAGCAGCCCATTCATCCGAGTAGCAATGTACACCTACTAACAATCTGCGCGCACTTAAAATGCTGCACACCGGAGAAATTTTTGTAAACATTCTCGTTAATTATTTCATATATCTATACGGTTGAGGATTCGGCTAGTCAGCAACCTTACAAAGCTTAAAGCAAGCTGTTAATGATCAACGATTTACCATTTTTTGGGGAAACCTAGTATCTGAGCACTTGGCTACTCAAGGTCAACTCGTTCGCCCTTTAATTTGTTGCGATCGCTAACCAACTTACATTGATTCTCATTTACCTGCTGACTGTAGATAAATTTGATTATTCTGTGCTACTTACAAACCTAGAACCTGGATTGCAGTAGGAAATCCGATGCTAAAAAATTCTATGAGATTGAGCCGAGTTGTACCTCTTGGTTTTGGGGCTATCTTCTTTCTGATTATCGGTATTGGTATTGCTTCTAAAGCCAGTAACACAACTCTTGTTTCCTCTATCCAATGGGTGATTCACACTTATGAAATCAAACAAGAGCTAAAAGAAATTGAAAAGCTTTTGGTAGACGCCGAAACCGGGCAACGGGGCTACATTTATACAGGCCGCGAAGAATTTTTAGAGCCTTATAACCAAGCGATCGTTAGTCTTGATGACAGCATTAAACAGGTCAAACAGACTACACGCATCCCCGCTCAAAGAGAAGCCATCGTTGAAGTCGAAGCCTTAGTACAAAAGAAATTGGATGAGTTAGCAAGAAGCATTAGCCTCAAGCGAGCCGGACGAGACGCTGACGTGAGGGCTCTGGTGTTATCAGGCGAAGGCAAAGTCTTCATGGATGAGCTTCGCAATACCTTAAATGAAATGCAAGCAGTAGAAGAACAAGCTCTCAAAGAGCGACGAGCTGATGCTGATCGAGCAGAGCGCTTAGCCAGTTTTGTGACGATTGGCGGCACTCTCTTAGCAGTGGTGACAGGTTCTGGCATTGCAGTTTTTATTGGTCGTCGTATTGTTGCGCCGATTAATCAGGTCGCTGGTTCTATTTCTAGTTCTGCATCTGAAATTGCATCAGCGGTGGCGCAGCAAGAGCAATCTGCCACGCAACAAGCAGCAGCCGTGAGCCAAACTACCACCACCATGGATGAGTTGGGAGCATCTTCTCGGCAGTCTGCTGAGCAAGCCGAAGCCGCTGCCAACGGTGCCCAAAGAATTTTGGCTTTGGTTAATGGAAGCCATGACAATGGGCGGCAGCACAGCGCTAGTGGATATGGCCTGCGTGAGCGAGTCGGACATATTGCCGAGCAAATTTTGCAATTGAGTGAGCAAACCAATCAAATTGGTAGCATTTCTAACTTGGTTAGTGATTTAGCGAACCAAACGAATATGTTGGCGCTGAATGCGGCTGTAGAAGCAGCTCGTGCGGGTGAGCATGGCAAGGGGTTTGCCGTTGTGGCTGCCGAAATTCGCAAGTTAGCTGACCAAAGTCGCAAATCGACCGAGCGGATCAATGCCTTAGTGACTGATATTCAAAATGCCATGAACTCTACAGTTATGGTCACCGATGAAGGCACTAAATCTGTGGAGAGCATTGTGGTAGCGATTAATGATATTACCCTCAACAATCAACAAATCTCTCTAACCGCCAAGCAACAAGCGATCGCCATTCAGCAGGTGGTTGATGCGATGAATTCGCTCCAAGATACAGCCGTGCAAACCGCAAGCGGCATTGGGCAAACCAAAATCAGTACCCAAAGCCTAAAGGAGGCAGCTCGGGATCTGCAAGACGTAGTTTAACGCGATCGCTTTGAAAACCCTGAGCAGGTAGAGCATGTTAGATTTTTCGGGTTTCGCTTCCCCCAAACGTTGGCGATTGCGGCAACAAGCTGTTGTGCTGGCGATCGCCTTAGGAACCCTACCAGTGCTGCTGATCGGCGGTACAGCTTACATTCTCGCCAATCGCTCAATTACTCAAAAAGAACTGCAATTTCGGCAGGCACAAGCGGCTCAGCTAGAAGATAAAGTGACTTATTTTCTAGCAGAACGGTATGGTGACCTCAATGTTTTGTCTCACTTGCCGATTTTGACAAATCCGAAAATTATCCAAGGTACGTCTTTACAAGAGAAACAGGCAGTTTTAGATCGCTATCTAGATGCCTATGGTATTTACGACAGCATTGCCATTGGAGATCTCCAGGGCAACACTACGTTGCAATCTAGCGGTGCTGAAGTCACTGGGTTGGCAGAGCGAGAGTACTTTCAAGCCGTTTTAAAGACTGAGAAACCCGTGATTGTGCCCCCTCGTAAGTCAGCTCTGACAGGAGAGTGGGCAATTTTTATGGCGGCTCCGGTACAAGACAGCACTACTGGTAAGATGACCGGCATTTTGCGAACTCGAATTCCACTTCGCTATTTAGCCGACAACATCAAGGCACTAAGCCAGCAGTCAGAGGGAGCCGAATATCAAATTGTGGATGCGACAGGCAAATTTGTGATTAATCCTGACCGCAGCCAGATTGGCGCACCAGTGGCTAATGAATATTCCTTTCTGGCAACCAACCAGGCTCTGACCCAACCGTTTACCCGCCTAGCCATCAGCCAAACCCAGCAAGTTGAAAAACTCGTTGCGATCGCCCCAATGCAGAGTATTCGCAACTTTCCCAATCTAGGGTGGTTTGCCTTAGTAGATGTCGAGACGCATACTGCTTTTGCAACTCAGCGCCGCCTGCTAACGACCCTACTCATTGGTGCAGGCACAACTGCCCTAATTATTAGTGCGATCGCAGTCACATTGGCAAATCAAGCCACCCAATCTCTCAAATTTCTAATCGGTTGCATCTCCAATTCCACGACAGCCATTACCACCATGATGGCGAAGCACGAGCAAACGGTTAACCAACAAGCTGCTGCTGTCACTGAAACCACAACCACCATGAACGAGCTCAGCGCGGCAGCACAGCAGTCAGTAGAGCAAGCCGAAGCAGCCTCAACCGGGGCGCAACAGGTTTTAGCGTTGGTCAATAACCAAAATCAAACTGCTCATGAGGGTGAAAGTCTACAAGCTCGCGTCAATCAGATTGCTGAGCAAATCTTAAATTTGAGCCAGCAAACCATTCAAATTGGCGCTATTTCGACCTTAGTTAGTGACCTTGCGACCCAAACCAATATGCTGGCCCTCAATGCGGCGGTTGAGGCAGCACGAGCCGGGGAACATGGCAAAGGGTTTGGAGTTGTTGCGACTGAGATTCGCAAGTTGGCAGACCAGAGCCGTAAATCGGCTGAGCGTATTCAAGCGTTAGTCACCGAGATTCAGCACGCGACTCACTCCACAGCGATGGCGACAGAGGCAGGGACAAAGACCGTTGACAAAATTGTTGGTGCCGTCAACAGCATTACCCTCAACAGCCAACAAATTTCTCTGACCGCTCGACAACAGGCG
>CBIHQL010000302.1:0-5652 GCA_966211855.1 uncultured bacterium | reverse complement strand
CTTCTTAAAGAAGATCAGTTAAAGAAGAAAGATAGCGAAATTGAGTCTCTCAAGACTGAGCTTGAGGTGATACGTAACGAAGAGAAAAAGTTGTTAGATGGGTATAGTTTCCCAAGTAGTGCCGAATATAAAATTTTCTTAGCTCAGCATGAAGCGCAAAAGCCTCTGGATGGACGCAGCTTTCCAAGTTGTACTGAATATAAGATTTCTTTAGCTTATCTTTCAAACGCTGAGCTAAGTAAGGAAGCACGAAAAATGTCAGGAAAGGTGGAAAGGTCTGTGCAAATTGCTCAAGAACGGCAAGGCTCGTATTCAGGAAGTATTATTGAAACTGGACTCTATAATGAGTGGCTATCAGAAGGCCCAAAACTATTAGCAATCAAGCACGAAGCTCTAGAACGCTTACCTCAATATGTAAGATTTGAACTAGATCAAATATCTGATTCTCGCTACACCAACCCAGCTTTTCAATCAGACTCTATTATGGATGCAGTCATTGAAATAAAAGCTATAGATTTGGTATTGGTTAATCATGGCAATGAAGTGTGACCATAAATTTGACTTTATATCATTGAACTTCTTAGCTGAGAAAACGTTCATCGGGTGGCAACTGGTTTAGATGGAAATGCGATTGCCTACGTTTCTGCCTACAAGCAAATCTACGAATTGGCAAATACCCTGCGTAGGGGCGAAGCATTCGGGCAAGCATTCTTCGAGGTTACAGAAGACTACTTGCCGAATGCTTCGCCCCTACAGATTTCTTGCGGAGACCAAGAATCCTGTCAGGCGATATTAGCTGTGGAAACTCGTTCTCGATAGAGGGCTACGATTCGATCGATGACTTCGGGAATTGTGAGGCCATCGGTATTAATTTCGATCGCGTCGATCGCTTTTTAGAGTTTCACCAACTTTTGGCGGACTGCGGGGTGAGTGGCGATCGCTAGCAGTGTGCAATGATTGGTGGTACAGGCACCGACTAGGAATATGGCAACATATCAAGAAATTCGACACCAAGTTGAGAATCTGACTCCAGACGAGCAACTTCGCTTGTTAGAGGAATTAGCGGTGATGGTGCGTCGCCGTATGTCGATAAAGCTCCAACGCAGCATTATGGAACTGGAAGGACTAGGCAAAGAAATTTGGCTAGGGCTGAATGCTCAAGAGTACGTTAACCAAGAACGAGATACATGGTAATGGTTAACTCGCTTATAAGGTCAAGTCATTTCCTCAAGCGCAACGTTAAGCAGTGGCAGTGGTGGAAACTCGTTCGCGATAGAGGGCGACAATTCGATCGATGACTTCTGGGATAGTGAGGCCATCGGTATTAATTTCGATCGCGTCGATCGCTTTTTGGAGGGGGGCTAAGGCGCGGGTGCTGTCCTTTTGGTCGCGCTCGTAGATCATCCGCTCTAGCTCATCGAGGCTAATGTCGCCTTTGCCTTGGTTTTTGAGGTCTTGTTGCCGACGACGGGCTCGCTCTTGCACCGAAGCTGTAAGGAAAATTTTTAGTTCCGCATCGGGGAAAACGTGGGTGCCAATGTCTCGGCCTTCGACTGCAATGCCGCCTTGTTTGCCGTAGCGTTGTTGTTGCTTGACTAGCTCTTGACGGACTGCGGGTTGCGCAGCGATCGCTGATACATTCGCCGTTACGTCTAAATTGCGAATTTCATCCGTGACTTCGTGCTCGTCAATCCACACCCGTACAGGTGTTTCTAAGCTAGTTCCCGGTTGTAGTTGAATCTGACACTTGCTGACCAGTTCAGCGATCGCGGGTTCATCTTGCACAGAAATCCCCGATTGCAGCACCAACCAAGTCAGCGCCCGATACATGGCTCCGGTATCGAGATATAACAGCCCCAATTCTTGTGCAACTCGGCGTGTCACTGTTGACTTCCCGGCTCCCGCTGGCCCATCGATCGCCACAATCGGTTGACGGTCTTGCAAAACCACATTGTCAATCAGGCGGGTGGAACCGAGGCGAGCGGCAACAGCCAAAAGTCCTGCGTCTTCGACTTTATCTAAAGGAGCCATGGTCATCGGATGCACGAGTTCTATATATTCAGGTGCTAAGGTCGGCACAGTTGCCAATTCTACCTTGACTTGCTCAATTAAGACATCGCGAGATCTCGTACCCTCCCGAAAAGCTTGCACAGCTCGTTGCAAACTGCGGTAAATCACACTCGCTTGCTCACGGGCCTCGGCAGATAAATATTGATTGCGAGAACTCATCGCCAAACCATTCGGCTCTCGCAGGGTTGGACATCCAACAATTTGTACCGGAATATTTAAGTCCTGCACCAGGCGACGAATAATCGCGAGTTGTTGTGCGTCTTTCTGCCCAAAGTAAGCGCGATCGGGCTGCACCAATTGCAACAGCTTAGTAACGACCGTCGCGACTCCTTGAAAATGTCCCGGTCGGAATTGACCACAGAGGTTTTTGGTCATTGATGCAGGTGGTGAAACTTGAGTAAAGTCTGGTTTGACTCCTACTCCAGCACCATAAAGTTCGGCAGCAGTTGGGGCAAAAATTGCATCGACCCCGGCTTGCTCACAGAGTTGGCGATCGCGCTCTAAAGTACGAGGGTATTGCTGAAAATCTTCGGTAGGGCCAAATTGCAACGGATTGACGAAAATACTCACCACCACAATTGCATTTTCGTGGCGAGCGCGTTGAATCAAACTCAGGTGTCCCTGGTGCAGCGCCCCCATCGTCGGCACAAACCCCAGACCGAGAGCTGGTGTCAGAGTGGCACCCGTGTGGGTCAATGATTCAGTTTTCAATCCTCTCAGGCTGGACCGGCAAAGCTCTAAGTAGCAGCGCAATCCAGCCACTGTTGTAAACAGGCGCACCAAACCCCCCAGGTGGTTTACCAAAGCTTCGCCTACTAGTGTATGGAATTCACGCCCTGATCTGCGTGGTTTAGCCAAGGTTATTGGGGTGGTTGCCAAATCACTAGATCTTAATTGGCGCTTGAGAGAGTTTGCGTGTCACCCAACACTTCTAGACGCACCGGAGCCACACCGCTACTGATTAAGCCAAGCACTTGAGCTGCCCCAGCTGACAAATCAATCACGCGATCGTAGGCATAAGGCCCGCGATCGTTAATGCGCACCACCACTGAGCGACCATTGTCTAGGTTGGTAACTCGAACTTTGGTGCCAAAAGGTAAATTGCGGTGAGCAGCAGTTAAGGCATTTTGGTTAAAGATTTCGCCGCTGGCACTGCGATTGCCGTTAAAACCAGGGCCATACCAAGAAGCCCAGCCACGAACTTGGAATTTAACAGGGCCGAAGGCAACGGTCTGGGTGCGCTGAACCGGGCGTCCTGTGATGTCTTTGAGAGGTGGAGCGCTACCTAATAGTCGGCGGAGTCGATTGGTAGCTTGGAGGGCATCTTTTGCTGAATCGCGAGTGGTGTCTGGCAAGATGGTTGCGTCGTCCAGGATTGCTAGCGGTCTGCCACTCACTTTAATCAAATAGCGATCGCCATTAGCTTCAGTTTGGTTAACTTCACTGCCCCAACTCACGGTAATCTCTTTGGCATCTAAGCCATCTCGGTTGAGTTGGTTGAGCTGAGCTGCAACATTTGTGGCTCGCGTTACTGGGTCTGCGATCGCAACATTCGCGGTTGCCAATATTCCCGTGTTATTGCTGTCGCTATTGGTTTGGGCTGCAACCTTCACGCCCTCGCTCATCGTTAAGCGCTTAGATGGCTCAGCGATCGTTCCCATCTTGACATCCTCGCTGGCGGTAGCATTAGCACCTAGAAACGTCAGCACTGGGATGTTGCGCACATAGAGCGTGGCGGCGCTACGACCTGCAATTTCGTGAGCTTGAACTTTGGCAACCACTCCATCTTGAGGGTTGGTGGTTGTAGAAGACTGATATTCTCCAACCTTCACAGCTTCTTTGCCAGCAGGGTCGGCATTGGCTACAACTGTGGGAGCAGTAGGGCGCTTGTGGGCGGGTGAAGAAACTTTTTTCTCGGCAGTTTGACTTGTTGGGGAACCTGGGGTAACTGCTTCTGCTCTGCTAACCGCATTCAGGACGGGCAGCGAGCAAGCCGCAAACAACAGGGCAACGGTAACACTACTCTGAAATTGTTGATTCATACAGTCGTTTGTAAAAGGCACCAAAACAGCAGGATTAACAAGACGAAATCATTGCCAATGTGCCGTAAAAGAGTATTGAATTCACCAGTGTAAACTCGTACTCGTTCCGTTTTCACCTTTTGGTGCGGAACTGCAACAGACTATCACGATTTTTTGGGGTTAGGGATCAGGGTCATACGGAAACCAAAAAAAATTTTATGAAAACTTAAAAATCAATTTTTGGCTGAAATGGCCTATTTGTAAAGCATTCGTAATTATTTGCGGTGTGCCTGCTTCATCAAAACTTTATATTTGCTTCATGCTAGTTGTGAATCATTTTTTACCCGCGTTGTGGTGGGCGAATGGCGAGTAGAATACATCTCTGCACGGAAGTTGGATTGATTCATGGATTATCGAGAAGCTGGTGTCGATGTTGAGGCAGGCCGAGCCTTTGTCGAGCGGATCCGCAGCATGGTAGAGAGCACCCGTCGGCCTGAGGTGCTAGGGGGTTTAGGCGGTTTTAGTGGGTTGTTTCAATTGCCAACTGGCTATCAAGAGCCAATTTTGGTATCGGGCACAGATGGAGTTGGCACCAAGCTCAAAATTGCTCACCTGTTAGACCGTCATGACACGGTGGGCATTGACTTGGTGGCAATGTGCGTTAATGACGTGCTGACCTGTGGTGCAGAACCTTTGTTTTTCTTAGATTATTTGGCAACGGGTCACTTAAACCCTGAGCAGTTGGCGCAAGTCGTATCAGGAATTTCGCAAGGTTGTCGGCTATCAGGATGTGCCTTACTAGGTGGAGAAACGGCAGAGATGCCTGGTTTTTACCAACCTGGAGAATATGATCTGGCGGGTTTTTGCGTTGGAATTGTTGAAAAAAGCCAAGTCTTGGATGGTTCTCAGCTCCAGATTGGTGATGTAGCGATCGGCCTCGCAAGCCAGGGAGTTCACAGCAACGGGTTTAGCTTAGTGCGCAAAATTGTGAGCGATCGCGGGTTTGCTTGGAGCGATCGCCCAGAGCTACTCGGTGGGCAAACCTTAGGCGAAGTGTTCCTAACGCCAACTCAGGTGTATGTGAAGCCGATTTTGGCAGCTCGCAAAGCAGGGCTACCCATTCATGGCATGGCTCACATTACCGGGGGTGGCTTGCCTGAGAACTTACCGCGTTGTTTGGGTGCAGGCCAATCGATTCAGGTTGACCCCAGCCGTTGGGAAGTGCCACCTGTTTTCCGCTGGTTAGCTCAAGAAGGTGAAGTCAGTGAAACTGCGATGTTCAACACCTTTAATATGGGCATTGGTTTCGTAGTGATCGTGCCACCCGATCAAGCTGAGTCAACCGTACAATTCTTTACCCAACAAGAGATCTCAGCTCAAGTGATTGGGGAAGTGATTGCGGGGACGGGCGAACTGGTTGGGTTGCCCCAATAAGCTCAAACTTACAACTTCTTCAATGTAAAAGCGATCGCCCAGACATAAGAGCGATCGCTTTTTGTTTTATTTGAGTTGATTACAAAGGCGGCACCCAGATTCGAACTGGGGGTAAAGGATTTGCAGT
>CBIHQL010000301.1:0-5663 GCA_966211855.1 uncultured bacterium | reverse complement strand
TCCCATCGGTTTCACCCCAAGCTTGGTGCGAGCTTTATCAAAGAAGGGCGTGTTGATCGAAGCAGGTCTAACTTCGGTGACGCTAATGGGTAGCTTTTCGTGCATTAACTCTACCCGTATTGCTTCTAGAAAGCCGCTCACCGCATGTTTTGAGGCTGCATAAGCACTCTCTAACGGCAGCGATCGCACCGCTTCAACCGAAGTGATATGAATCAAGGCTCCGCGTCCTTCTCGTTTGAGGTGAGGGAGGGCCACCTTAGCGCCATTCACTTGCCCCATCAAGTTGACATCAATCAGCCGTTTGAACTCTTCGGGTGTGGTTTGCTCAAAGGCCGCATACAATTCCACCGCTGCGAGATGTACCCAAGTGTCGAGCCGACCGTATTGCACAACGGCTTGGTCTGCGATCGCTTGCACTTGCGCAAAATCAGTGACATCTGCCACCACAGAGATTGCGTCTCCCCCTGCTTGGCGAATCTCCTCAACCAAAGTTTCTAATCCAGCCTGACTCCGAGCCGAAACCACAACTTTGGCACCCTGGCGAGCGAATTGCAGTGCTGTTTCTCTGCCAATGCCACTAGAAGCGCCGACGACCGCGACGACCTGCTGGTTGATCGGCTTAAGTTGCATGATCAAAAACTCCTGTAACGGTGAGTGTATAACGTTGAGACCTCTCCCCAAACTCCTCTCCTGCAAGGCAAGGAGCTTTGAAACTAGCTCCCCCTCTCTGGCTCCCATTCCCTGGCAGGGAAGGGGCTGGGGGTTAGGTCGGGTTACGTCAACTTGGCGAACCAATCAGAAATACTAGGGATGACTAAATGCCCAAAATCTCCCTTAACGCGATCGAGTCCTTGAATGGGTTCATATAAGTTGTCAGGCGAACTTAACGGCTCTGGCTCGTCAGTACGCTGGAAGGGAATGCCAATCGTGGCGAGAATGGCATCAACTAACTCTGGAGAGAGTCGTTGCATCACATCCAGAATCCGCCCCACGTCACCCACGATGTAGTTGCGGGTAGGATGCTCGGCGACATAAAGAATCGCATCTGCAACTAAGCCGGGGTCGTAATAGGGAGGAATGCCCGTCGGTTTTACCCCTAACTTGGTGCGGACTTTGTTGTAGTAGGGAGTGTTGATGACAGCAGGCAGAATGCTGGTGACACTAATGGGGATATTGTCGTGCTGCAACTCCACCCGCAGAGAATCTAAAAAGCCTTCAATGCCGTGTTTAGCAGCCGAATAGGCACTCTGTAACGGTAGACCGCGACGACCTTCCATAGAAGAGATATGAATCAATGCCCCTCGGCCTTCTCGCTTCAGGTAAGGCAAGGCCGCCATCGCACCATACACCTGCCCCATGAGGTTGACATCAATCACCCGCTGAAACTCTTCAGGCGTGATTTGCTCAAAGGTGGCTAAGACCCCAGTTGCAGCCGCATGAACCCAAGTATCAAGGCGTCCATACTCGGCAACTGTTTTGTCAGCGATCGCCTGTACTTGTTGATAGTCGGCGACATCAGCCACTACTGCGATCGCTTTGCCACCTTGTTGCTGAATTTCGCTCACGAGAGAATCCAACCCCGGTTGACTGCGAGCAGCTACCACAACTTGTGCCCCCCGCTGGGCAAACTTGAGCGCGGTGTCTCGCCCAATTCCGCTGGAAGCTCCCACGATCGCGACGACCTGTTGGGAGATTGGTTTAAGTTGCATGTTTGCTGCTCCTACTGGTGTCTACGCTAGGGAATTTGGTCAGTTTCTTGATAAGGATCAATCGAATGGGCTGGCCCTTCTCGACGATCTTCGTAATCTTCGGCAGAAGCCGGATCTAAGTCCCAGCGTTTGGCATCGCGTTGGCTGTATTTGTCGTTGCCATAAAAGTCTTCGCGATCGCGCATCTCGGTGCCCATCGCCGCCCCTAAATCATCAACAATGTCTTGGTCAGGCGTGGAGACGGTGCCACCCACCATTTCTTCACCTTCCATGTGCATTGTCCAAGCGGCATCCACATCACCACCACTCAACTCTGGACTCGTGGCGTTGTAGTTGTGTTTGCGTCGCTGCATGGTACGACCACCCACATTCATACCCGGTGGGTCTTTGACTCCAGTGCCGTAAGATTCGGTCAGCTCTTGAGGCACATCATCTTCGGCAATACTTTCGGGGCCGAAGTCAGCCTCAGCATCTACAGGGTCGGCGTAAAGATTGGAGTTGATATCGCTATATTCGTTGAGTTCAGGGGCATCTACATGCTGGCCCGCGTTCAGCCCCGGTTCAGATCGAGTTCCCCTGTTTTTAGAGTTAGCCATATAAATTACTCTCAAGTCTGTCACTCTAGCTGCCAAGTTAACGAATATGCTGAGAGCCTAAATCCACACAGAGACAGAGACCCAAGAGAGATTCCACTGGCTACCCAAGCCTTGAGATGTGCGATCGCCGCTGAGTCGCAAATCTCTCTTCGGGGATACACAAATTGCCCATAAAACTGCAGAAAATAGGGCTACTTCCGCGTGGGATGGAGCTACGCGATTATGAAAGGCCAATTATTCAAATCTTTCCTGTTATTTACTCTTTTAACTGCTTGTGGTCGCTTAAAACCTGACCCATCAACGACTGCGCTTCACGATATTCAATCTTGGTTAGCGACGGTACAGATGGTGGCGAAAGCTTGGAATCAAGGAACGGTTCCTACCGCCTACACCCAACAAACGCTGCAAAAAGCTGAAAAAGAGATTGACCACGCCACGCAAACACTGAGCCAACATTCACCTCAACCTTCTGTTCAAGCAACGTTAGCTCAGGTGAAACAGACAATGAATGAACTGATAGCGAGGGTGGAACAAGAAAACCATCCAGCGATCGCTCAACCACTCCACGACCTAGAAGCCGACCAAAAACAGATTCATGCCCTAGCCCAGGCAGCGGAGGCCAGTCATGAATAAGCTCTTGGCGGTTGCTTTGGGGGTGCTAACCAGTATTGGCGGATTTTTGGATGTAGGTGCGATCGCGACTGCTGCTGAAGCAGGCTCTAGCTTTGGTTTTCAATTAATTTGGGCGATTTTGCTCGGCACCCTCTGCGTGATCTTTTTAGTCGAAATGTCGGGGCGATTGGCGGCAGTCAGCAAACATAGTCTTGCCGATGCTGTACGAGAACGGTTTGGCTTCAACTTCTATGTGGTGCCCCTAGTAGCAGAAGTCTTTGTAGACTTTCTTGTTTTGGGCGCAGAAATTGGTGGTGTCTGTATCGCCCTACAACTCGTCACAGGGATTCATTTTCATTGGTGGGCCGCTCCGGTTGCCTTCACCATTTGGGCATTTCTTTGGTACAGCACCTTTGAGGTGATTGAGAATGGAGTGTCTTTATTAGGGTTGATTACCTTAGCCTTTTTGGTGGCGACCTTTAAACTGCATCCTTCTCTCTCTCAACTGGGTCAAGGCTTGTTGCCCACATTGCCAGCCCAAAATTCCATCCATTATCTATTTATTGCGGTCAGCATTTTGGGTGCGATCATTAGCCCGTATTTGTTTTACTTCTATTCCTCCGGGGCGATCGAGGGCAAATGGGATGAATCGGCTCTCAGTAATAATCGACTGGTAGCAGCATTGGGAATGGGGTTTGGCAGCATTGTCTCAATTGGCGTGTTGATTGTGGCGGCTTTAGTGCTCAACCCTCAAGGCATTCAAGTCGATAGCTATGAACAAGCCGCTCTCATGCTCACCCAACCTCTAGGGCGCTGGGGCTTCTGGCTTTTTGCTGCTTCGTTAGGGATTGCCTGTTTTGGGGCAGCGTTAGAAATCAGCTTAGATACCGCCTATATCGTGGCTCAGGCGTTTGGCTGGAACTGGGGTAAAGGTGTCAAGCCCAAAGAAGCAGCTCGCTTTAGCTTGATCTATACCGCCTTTGTGTTTTTAGCATCTTTGTTAATGATGTTTGGCATTGACCCATTGCAACTCACCTTATTTTCTATGGCGCTGACAGCCGTGAGCTTGCCGCTGGTGATTGTGCCGTTTTTGGTACTAATGAACGATGAGCAATATATGGGTGAGCACCGCAATGGTTGGATCAGCAATAGCGTAGTGATTGGCACGATCGCGCTGTCTTTTGTCTTGGCGATCGCCGCGATTCCCCTCGAACTTTTAGGAGGTTGAGATGGATTTGATTCGAGACGTGCTCGACAACCAATTGGTCGATCGCCACCAACGCAAACTCGGTAAAGTCGATGGCATCATTGTCGAGATTGAATCCGGTAAACCCCCTCGCTTGGCTTATTTAGAAGTCGGTGCCCCAACTCTGGCAAGACGTTTACACCCCCAAATCGGAACTTGGGTGAGTGCGATCGCTCAACGCTGGGGACTCAACCACAGTCAACCCTTACGGATTCCTTGGTCAAAGGTGAAAGATGTTGGGATTGATGTAGATGTCGAGGTCGAAGCCGACGAGACCCCAGCCCTGACCTACGAAAAATGGATACGTGACCATGTGATTAAGCGTATTCCAGGCGCAGGATAGAGATTCTTGTGCCTCCTGCTAGAAATTAATGCTGGTTCAGAGAGTATGTTATGACTGCCCGTGAACTGCACTTAGAACTTTTGTTAGGCAAGCAAATCTTAGATTTAAGCGATCGCCCCATTGGTCGTTTAGAAGAAGTCGTAGCCGAGCAACAAGGTGAAAACTGGGTGATTACGGCTTACCTGATTGGCCCGATCGCCTTGATGGAGCGTTTCTCGGCCTGGACTTTGGGGATGGCATTCCTGCGCTTACTAGGTGCCCGAAAATCTCATCAAGGCTACAGAATTCCTTGGGATCGCCTGGATTTATCTGACCTCGATCGATTGCGATTAACCTGCACGGTCGAAGAGCTATCGACGCTGCAACCCCATCCCCAAGGTTAGGCAGCGATCGCGCTACATCTTCACTACCTAACTTCCAACGGTGACTTACTGCCTATCATTTCGGCAGATCTGCCTCTAGATCGAGGAGCGATCGCCAACTCAAGACATACGCTGAGGCGTGCTCGATCAACCTGGGCGTTGATTTGCAGTCATGCTTGGCGATCGCAGAGTTGGAGATATCGGTATGAAACAAGACGAATTTATTACCCACGTGCAGAGTGCTGCCCAACTCGACTCGCGTCAAGAGGCTGAGCGTGCAGTACAAGCCACCTTAGAAACCTTAGCAGAGCGTTTGGTTGGGGGAGAAGCTGAAAATTTAGCTGCTCAACTGCCCCAAGGACTGGGCTCTTATCTAGAAGGTCATGCGGGTGAACCAGGTGGAACGTTTGGCTTGCAAGAGTTTTATCAACGCGTTGGCGATCGCGAAGGCATTTCACCAGTAGATGCGGCTATTCATGCGCGAGCAGTGATGAGCGTGTTACGCATGGCTGCAACCCCTGGTGAGTTGAGCGATATCGAAGCCAACTTCCCCCACGAATACAGCGAGTTATTTGCCCCCCATCGTTAACCCTAACCCCCAGAATTGATATGGTATCCACTCAACACATGCAAAATGGCAGTTACGCGTCGAAGCGGGTTGCCATCTTGATCGAAAACGGCGTTGAAGACTCTGAATTTCAAGTGCCTTACACCGCCCTCAAAAAAGCAGGGGCCGAAGTTGTCGTACTGGGTTCGCGCATGAACGAGCAGTACAAAGGCAAACAAGGCAAGGTC
>CBIHQL010000300.1:0-5672 GCA_966211855.1 uncultured bacterium | reverse complement strand
CGCGATCGCCCCCAGGGTTAACGTTGCTTATACGGTGTCTGTGCCAGTAGCGCTTTCTATAGGATCAGCCAAAACAATGGAAGATCCAAAGGCTCTGGCAGCATGGCTCGTCTACACCCCCAAAAATGGCGACCGAGTGGTAAAAAAGCCCAACCTCGAACTGTTTGGTTAAGTTACGCTCTATTGTTTACGACCCTGTGGACAATGCCCCCGGTGTTGCACTATATTCGGCAAGCTGAGCAGGGCCATCCTCTCGACCAGCATTATTTTTGGGCTGAGCTATCACCAAAACGAGTGCTGCATTTTGGTCTCTACAATGGCCCTGGCGGCAAGCAGTGGAAGATTGGTCAACCGATCACGAACTTTTGGGAGGGTTCTCAACCGCGATCGCTACCAGAGCTACGGCAGTTTGCTTTGACCGTCCTGAATCGCGATCGCAAGATCAACAACTTGCCACCCTTAGTCGAAAACCCTCAACTATCGCAGGCGGCTCAACTTCATGCTCAAGATATGATGCAGCGCCACTATTTCGCCCACGAGTCCCCAGAAGGCAGCACTCCCACCAAACGGTTTCATAAACTGGGAGGCAACCCCAAAATCGGGATTGGCGAAAATATTATTTATGTCAGAGAACCGAGTCTGAGCCTAACTTATGGAGATGTAGAAGGTTTCCAAAAAGGTTGGATGTATAGTAACGGGCATCGCGCTAACATCATGACCCATGACTATGTTGAGTTTGGGTTTGGTGTTGTCTTTGACCCCCATTCGGGACGCAAGTTCGCTGTTCAGCAGTTTGCTCTACCTGCTCCGGTGGCGATCGCCAATTAGTCCTCCTACTCAGGGAACAACCTGCGGAAGATTTCTTCTAGCAAAAATATCTGCAAAAATTTGGTAGCTTGAGCTTGCAGTAACAACAATGATGCCTCAGCTTTTCTGGTTTCAGAGTCAGGCACCCCGCATGACCGCACCGACTCTGCGGGAAGCTTGTGCTGTTTCTTGGTTCTCTTTAGCAGGTTGGATGCAACACCGATACATCAGGCAAGTGCCTTCTCATCTGGCTCGTGGGTTATTGGGCAGTTTGATTGTGGCGTTCAGTTGCAATATTGCCAATCCCAGCTTGGCGGCTGAGCGACTCAAACTTCGGCTTGGCCCCTTTGAGCAATCGATCGCGATCGCTGATTTAGAAGACTTTGCAGAAACGGGTGAGCTTTCGCCAGCGCTCAAACCCTATGGCATTGTTCTGACCCCAACAATTCGCAAAGCCTTAGCCGAGCGCTTAGAACTAGACCCAAATTTTGGTGATGAAGTTGTCAACGATCTCCTCAGTTCTCCGGCTGGGGAGCGGATGCTGATGGCTTTGGGGGTGGCAATTCCGGGTAGTACGGTCGAACAATTGCAAGCTGCGATTACCCTGGCAGCACGGCAAGCCAATGGTCTCAGCGTTTTAGCCGTTCTCAAAGCCTTTCCAGAAGAAACAATCACCGTAGATTTGACCTCAGCGGCAGCGATCGCGTCTCAAGCTAATTTTTCTTACTGGGCAACGCAAACGCTCAACCCGATTTTAGAGAAGGAGTTAGCAGTCAAAGCAGCTCCTTTTAAGGCATCGTTTGATCCTGCCGCTCCTGGCCCTCAAACCGTACAACGCCGTACCTTAGTGTTGCGAGACACGACTCGCGATCGCACGATTCCAGTCGATTTATATTGGAGCGATCGCACGGATGGGCCGCTCGTCGTGATTTCGAGTGGTTTTGGGGCTAACCGGACTTTTTTAGGCTATCTAGCCCGCCATTTAGCATCCTATGGCTTGACGGTCGCTTCAATGGAGCATCCCGGCAGCAACATGACTTGGATGGCTCAACCCACAACTGAGGCTCTACCCGATACCCTGTTGTCGGCAGCAGAGTTTGTCGAGCGGCCCCAAGATATCAGCTTTATGCTCGATCGCTTAGCTCGGTTGAATCTGCAACCCGGCGCACTGCAAGGCAAGCTCAACACCAACCAAGTCAGCGTCATCGGTCACTCATTAGGTGGTTATACAGCTTTAGCGTTGGCAGGCGCAGAACTCAATTTAGAGGGTCTACGAGCCTTCTGCCAAGAACGAATTCCCCTGGGGTTATCGCCAGCAGATTGGTTGCAGTGTACGGCTGTCGATCTAGAAGAAAAGCAAATTAATCTCCGGGATGATCGGATTGCTCAGGCGATCGCGCTTAACCCTGTGATTGGTCGGTTATTTGGGCCAGCAGGGTTAGCCAAGGTATCTGTGCCGACTTTAATTTTGTCAAGCACCGACGACAGCCTCACCCCCGCCCTCAGTCATCAACTCCAACCCTTTAGTCAATTACCGCAACCCAAATATTTGCTGACGGCGATCGGAGCTACCCATCTCAGCGTGGGCGACCCAACGAACTTTAGCCAACTGATTACCCAAAGCACCCTAGTAAAAGAGCGGCACGGTGCAGATACAGATAACTTGCGCCAGTTGCTGAAAGGTGCGACCCTCGCCTTCGTTGAGCAACTCACGCCCGCCGCTGAAAAGTATCGTCCGTTTTTGACACCCAGCTACGCTCAGTCACTCTCAACAGCGGCTCTACCTCTACGGCTCAGTACCACCTTGCCCGCTAAATTAACTCCTTGGCTCAAGGTTGCGGCGATGCCCTCTCATCAGCTTAATGCTCAGGTAGGACAGCGGGTTTCAGCCTTGGCTTATTATTTCGTGGCTTGCAATTCGGTGTTGTATACCGTCAGCACCACATTTGGCAATTCGTCTTGGCAGTTGTGGTCTCAGCGACGGCGACGGTTACGCGATCGCGCTTCTTAAAGCATCCAAAATTGTTGAATGCCTTCTAGACTAGAGCTAGATTGAGTCATCTTCAGTCTATTAAATCCGCCCTGTAGGAGCCGCGATCGATGGAATCTATTATTGCCGCCATGGCCTTGGCAATCATTGGTTACACGATTGGTTCGGTCAAAATTATTAACCAAGGCAACGAAGCCCTAGTAGAACGCTTGGGTCGCTATCACCGCAAGCTATCACCTGGGTTGAATTTCGTGGTGCCCTTTGTAGACTCGATCGTCTTGGAAGATACCCTGCGCGAACAAGTCCTCGACGTTGAACCTCAAGAGGCGATCACCAAAGACAACGTCTGCTTGAAAGTAGACGCAGTGGTTTATTGGCGAATTCTTCAGCTAGAGCGAGCTTTTTACACCGTCGAAGATGTTGAGCTAGCGATTAAGAACCTGGTGCTGACAACATTGCGATCGGCGTTAGGGCAAATGAACGTTGAAGAAACTTACTCTTCGAGAAGCGAAATCAATCAGAAGTTACTGGCTCAACTAGATGATGCCACAGCGTCTTGGGGTGTGAAAGTGACTCGCGTGGAAGTGCAAAACATTTCACCTCCGGCTTCTCTGCTAGAGTCGATGGCTCAGCAACGAGCGGCTGAGATTCGCAAACGGGCTTCGATTTCAGAAGCAGAAGGCACCGTAGAGTCGATGCGCTTAATTGCCCAAGCTCTGCAATCACAATCAAACACCAGCGAAGTGCTGAAATATTTGGTGGCGCAGCGTTATGTAGAGTCAAATCAGAAGTTGAGCGAAAGCCCCAACTCGAAGATTATTTTCATGGATCCGAAAGCGATGTCTGAGTCGATCGCCGAGTTGATGACACCTGACGCAGAACCCGGTGCAGGCACTAATGGAAACGGTAAAGGCTTGCCGTCTTAAGAAGTTCGCCAAATCGCATCAGCAACTCGACAAACATCGTGCATTTCAGCGACATCATGCACGCGCACCACATCCGCTCCACCCGCGATCGCTGCACAACAAGCTGCCGCAGTTCCCCACACTCGTTGCTGCGGGTCAGGTTGATTGAGAATATGACCAATAAAGCTCTTGCGCGATGGCCCCACCAAGATTGGGCAACCTAAGCTCCGAAAATCAGCCGTCCGTCTGAGTAACTCTAAATTTTGCGGATAAGTTTTGGCAAACCCAATACCGGGGTCGATCATGATCTGAGACCGATCAATTCCAGCCGCGATCGCCGCTTCGATTCGTTCTACTAAAAAGTCGCGAATTTCACCTAGCAAATCTTGATAATCGGTTAGTTGCTGCATGGTTTGCGGAGTGCCGCGAATATGCATCAAAATCAACGGCACACCCAGCTCTGCCACCGTAGTCAGCATTTGCGAATCAAAGGTTGCCCCAGAGATGTCGTTAACAACATCAGCCCCAGCAGTAACCGCAGCGCTTGCTACTTGCGATCGCGTGGTATCGACCGAAATCGGCACATCGAGTTCTCGACGGACTGCCTCAACGATGGGGATGACTCTCTCTAGTTCCTCAGCGAGCGAAACTTCCACCGCTTGGGGACGTGTAGATTGTCCACCGACATCTAAAATGTCTGCCCCGGCTTCTACTAAGAGCCGAGCTTGCACCAAAGCAGCTTCTAGGGTGTCAAACTGCCCGCCATCACTAAAACTGTCCGGGGTGACGTTGAGCACGCCCATGATATAAGTTTGCTGACCCCACGCAAAAGTGCGATCGCGCAACTGCCAAGGCTGAAGTGAGTCGGCTGAAGGAAGATTTGCAGCCATCGTTGCTCGTCCTTCTTGATGCAAATTCCCTGAAAACTTAACCGCCAACTCTTTCTGACCTAACCCCCAGCCCCTTCCCTACCAGGGAAGGGGAGCAAGAGAAGAAAAGGGAGGCAGAAGATAAAAATTCATAGCCCCTCGCCTTGAAGGAGAGGGGTTTGGGGAGAGGTCTAAAAACTATTGATAATTGACAATCCGGGCGAAGCTTTCGGGTTGAAGGCTAGCACCACCCACTAGAGCACCATCAATTTCGGGTTGAGCCATGATTTCGTCTACGTTATCCGGCTTTACCGAACCGCCGTATTGGATAGAGACATTGGTGTTAGTCAGCTTTTGCCGAATCAAACCAATGACGCGATTGGCTTCTGCTGAGTCACAGGTGTCGCCAGTGCCGATCGCCCAGATAGGTTCGTAGGCAATCACCAGGTTGTTTTGATCGACATCGACTAAATCTTTGGCGAGTTGATCAAAAATCACGGCTTCGGTTTCGCCCGCATCTCGCTGTTGTTTGGTTTCGCCCACGCAAAGGATGGGGGTGAGGCCATAACGCTGGGCTGCTTTGAGCCGCAGGTTTACCGTTTCGTCGGTTTCACCAAAATATTGCCGACGTTCGCTGTGACCAATCACTACGTAGCGCACGCCAATTTCACTCAGCATCGCCCCTGAGATTTCACCCGTGTATGCGCCTGCCTCTTCCCAGTGGACGTTTTGCGCACCAATTTGGATGCGACCACCATGCAAGCTCTTTGACAGTAGCCCCAAGTCGGTAAAGGGAGCGCAGATCACAACTTCCCGGTCGTCTGGGGTTTCTTCGAGACGAGGCATAAATCCTTGCAAAAACTCCAGGGACTCTGCCTGGGTTTTGTACATTTTCCAGTTGCCAGCAATAATGACTTTGCGCACGGGTGATTCAGCTAAACTCACAACACTTTTTGATGCAACCTCCAGTTTAAGGCTTGAAGGGGGCACTTTTACCTAGATTGCGATCGCACCCTACAAACACAAGCGATCGCGTTTCTTTCAGCTTGAAAAAAATGCGATCGCTCTATTCACTAACCAGTTCTGATTGCAGAACCAGCT
>CBIHQL010000299.1:0-5701 GCA_966211855.1 uncultured bacterium | reverse complement strand
GAAACCCTAGTGCGCTCGACTGGGTTTTATCGCAACAAGGCTAAAAATATTCGCGCAGCTTGCTACCTGATTGAGACTGAGTTTAAAGGTCAGGTGCCGAAGCTTATGGATGATTTGTTGAAGTTGCCGGGGGTGGCCCGCAAGACGGCAAATGTGGTGTTGGCCCATGCTTACGGCATTCATGCTGGCGTGACGGTCGATACGCATGTCAAACGCTTGAGTCAACGGCTGGGATTTACCAAGCACACCGATCCAATTCATATTGAGCGCGATTTGATCAAATTAGTCCCCCAACCCGATTGGGAAAATTGGTCAATTCGCTTGATCTATCACGGTCGTGCGGTGTGTAATGCCCGCAACCCAGCTTGCGATCGCTGCCTTTTAGCCGATTTGTGTCCTGCTGCTGATCCGACCAAGGTGGATGTCACTACGCTCCAACCTCCAATCTGGGCATCATCAACGTCAGACTCACCAGAGCCATCGACACTAATCGAAGCAATCGGATAGAATAGAAAACGCTGTCTTTAACGAGAGAATCTCAGGCTGATTCATGGCTAAAAAGAGCATGGTTGAGCGGGAAAAGCGCCGCCAAAAGCTGGTAGACAAATATGCTCAAAAGCGGGAAGAACTGAAAGAACAGTTTGCAAGTGCAACTTCCCAGCAAGAAAAACTCGAAATTCATCGGCAAATTCAACAACTGCCTCGCAACAGCGCTCCCACTCGCCTACGCAACCGTTGCTGGGTGACGGGTCGCCCCAGAGGTTACTACCGTGATTTCGGTCTATCTCGTCACGTGCTGCGAGAAATGGCTCACCAAGGCTTGCTACCTGGCGTAGTGAAGTCTAGCTGGTAAACAGGTTTTGGATTTTAGGTTTTGGGTGAGTTATCCAAGATCCGAAATCCAAAATCTTTACTGTGTTGGTCAGATTTCGTTTGCAGTTATTGACCACAGCAGCGATCGATTCCCAAGCTTTCTAAGAGTAGATCGCTGACTGCATTGGCAACGGCAAACTCGCTAAAAAAGCTTTTAGAAAAATCAAACGCTTTCATTTCGGTGATGATGGCAATCACCAGAGAGCCAACGTCGTTTTCGCCTTCCATGCGTTGGCGTACAAAAACTTGAGTAGCTCGTTCGGCAATATCTTGGTTGACAGCCTCAGGGATAAATTCCTGGTTGAGCCATTGATGTAAGGCACCTCTCAGCCATACTCCTTCCTGTTGTGGGTTGCGTACAGGAGGTAGAGTCACAGGGGAAATGGGTTCTGGCATGACTTCCACTCGAGCGATCGTTTGAAAAGTAGTTTCTCGCCAGAGTGCCACCTTGAAGGATCTAGACTCCAGCAAGTATTGATATCTTCAATTAATATACTCCAGCCTATCATTCGTCTAAACGCTCAAACTCTGTCGCTAGCCGGAGCAAGCTAGCCTAAGAGAAGAAAGTAATCGAATTCTGTAATTTTGGTGGCACTGCTCTAGAGGGGATCAAGACTTATGGGACGTGAACCCATCGTACTGTTGTCTAGCCGAGAGTTAGATAAAATGCGGCAGGCTTGTCGGTTAGCGGCAGAACTGTTGCGCCATCTAGAACCGATGGTCAAACCAGGGGTGAGTACGCTGGCAATTAATGATGAAGCCGAGCGCTGGACTCAGGCGCATGGAGCGAAGAGTGCCCCCCTGGGTTATCATGGCTTCCCAAAATCAATTTGTACGAGCATCAACTCGGTGGTGTGTCACGGCATCCCCAGTGCCAAGCAAATTCTCAAAGAGGGCGATATTATCAACATCGATGTCACCCCGATTGTGGATGGGTTTTATGGCGACACTTCCAAGACCTTTTTTGTGGGTACACCTTCTCCAGTGGCGCAAAAGTTGGTCGAAGTGACGGAAGAATCTCTGCGCCGGGGCATTGCGGAGGTTAAACCTGGGGCGCGAGTTGGTGATATTGGCGCAGCTATTCAAGAATATGCCGAAGCTCAAGGGTTTTCGGTGGTGCGAGACTTTACGGGGCATGGGGTACATCGGGTGTTTCATACGCCGCCCTACATTCCTCACTATGGCGATCGCAACACGGGCACTCGACTTCGTGCAGGGATGGTATTTACGATTGAGCCGATGATTAACGAAGGCACCTGGGAAGTGGAAGTGTTAGCCGATGGCTGGACGGCGATGACCAAAGATCGCAAGCTCTCTGCCCAGTTTGAACACACGATCGCTGTGACGGATGATGGGGTCGAAATCCTTACCGTTTGATGTCGCCACGATTATTCAAGGCTACGCTCAAGGCTATTTCTTAATGGCTGATGATGATGGCAGGCTGGATTGGTATACCAGTCGCAAGCGGGCTTTGATTCCGTTAGATGAACGGTTTCGGTATCCGCGATCGCTCCAGCGGGTTTTAAACCAAGAACGGTTTACAGTGGCAGTCAATCGTGATTTTCCGGCAGTGGTTGCGGGCTGTGCCAATCGCGAGACAACCTGGATTTCTCCGGAGTTGCAAGATATTTACTACGCGCTTTACGAAGCAGGCTGGGCTTATAGCTTTGAAACCTGGCAGGGCGATCGCTTAGCGGGTGGTATTCTCGGCTTGACGATCGGTGGTGGGTTCATTGGCGAGTCGATGTTCTACGCTATTCCCGCAGGCTCAAAGGTCGCGATGGTGAAGCTGGTTGAACGTTTGCGATCGCGGCAGTTTGTCTTTTTTGACGCACAAATGAACAACCCCCACTTAGAGCGATTTGGGGCTTATGTTGTGGGCGATCGCGAGTATCGATCGCTGCTGCGGCAAGCACTACAACGGCCTTGTTCTCTAGTGGATGAATTGCAATGAGTGAGGTAGTTAGTTAGTCGATTGTCGTTTTTTCGCTTCGGCGAGGGCGGCTTCACTGTTGCGGCGGTAAGCAGCCGTCCGGTCTTGGGCAATGCTGTAGCGCTGATCAGATGGTTGTACCTGAGCCATCAAGTCAGACGCTTGTTGCCACTTGGCTGCTAAAGCTAACCACTCGGCTGGAGATTGCGCGCTCTTACCAGCACTGGCATTATCCTCCGCAAGACGAACGGCGGCAGCAAACGGATCTTCTGAGGTTGTGGGTACTGGGCTACTAGATGCGGTTGGAGTGGGGCTAGGAGCAGGGCTAGGGCTAGTAGGGGTGACAGCAGCTACAGTGCTAGGAGTAGGATTTGAGCTGGCGGGGGCGGGGCTGACCGGAGCGATCGCAGCAGGTGATTCGGGGGTAGGTGAAGCGTTGGAGGTAGTTGCCTCCGAGGAACCCTGAAGTTTGGAACCAAAGGCATTGTAAGCAACCCAGCCTAACAGCAAGACAAGAAAACTAATGCCAGCTCCGCCCAAAACACCCCGCTTAAACTGCCGCTGTTCCCGTGCTTTGCGAGGAGATGTGGTCGGTAAAGTCGTCTTGGTTTGTGCTGCCTGCTGGGTTTGCAGGTCTTCCATAAACTGCTTGAACAAGTTAGGCCGGGTTAGAGTAATTTCTTCAGCCCAAAGAACTTGATTTTCAGGATCTCGATGAATTTCTTCTAACCAGAGAAGTTGCTGTTCTCTGACAATCCGGCTATTAATTTTGACGCGGCGAATGTTGCGGGGTGAAATGCTTTCGAGAATCTGCCGCACCCGCTCGACCAAAGTAGATTGTTCGAGTTGATCAAGATCAGGGGCTTCGCATAAAAGCTGGAGCACACCATCTTCAAAAATGGCGCGAGTCCTGACACCAGAATCAGCCAATTTATCGTTAAGAACTTGAATAATAGCCGCGACACTGCCTTGACGGGCTTGCTTGGCGATATTGTTAACTGAATCTACCATGGGTGCTTAATTACTAAATAAAAGTCCCTGATTGTGTACCCCAGTGACCAACTGTATTTTTTGTTGACAATATTGTTTCACAATACTGCCCTCTGTCGTGGTGAAAACTCACGGTTCTGATCGACCGCGTTGGTGATGCAAAAATCTATCTTGACACAGAACTTTAACGCTTGATTACCAGTGTTTCAAGTTGCGAGATGGCGGCAATCATTAAAGCGACGAACTTGCCAGAGATCAGTGTTAAAGCGATTTTGATCTTGCGTGTGCCAGCGATCGCGATCGAGCCAAAATTCAAACAGAGCCGTATTGCGGGCATGAAGTCGCCAAGAACGATCGCAGCCCATAAGCTCGGCAATCAAGTGTTGCAAAATCCAACTGTGGGTGACGATCCAAATATTGTCGCGATCGCTGTGTTGCTTCAAAACCATTTGGATGAAGTGTCGAGCGCGATCGCGGGCAGCTTGCAAAGTTTCGGCTTCGGGAATGGGAATCCAATCGAGCGAGTTCTCCAAGCTTTGGCACAACTCTGGATATTTTGATTTCGCTTCCATCCAGGTTAAGCCCTGAAAAATCCCATTCTGAAATTCTGTCAACTCGTCGGCATAGGTAACGGCGATCGCCGGAGGCTTATGAGCCGTGGCTGCGACGGGTGGGGGTGCGGTATCTTCACTGTCGATCAAGTCACTGACAGCGGCAGGTAAGGGTGCCGTAGAAAAATGGTTCACTAAAATTTCAGTCGTTTGGGCGGCTCGTTTCAGAGGGCTACTGTAAACGGCTGAAGGCCACCAAGCTTCTTCTAATAATCGTTGCGCTAGCTTTTCGGCTTGCACTCTACCGTAGGGCGACAGGTCAAATTCACCGTGTCCTTGCATCCGCCGCTCCAAATTGCCTACAGATTGAGCATGACGAATAAACAGGAGTTTCATGGTGACAACGGCCTTTAGGAAAATATGCTGCCAAATCTTATCGAGTTCCTTGGCAGATATTATGGCTTTGAATCAGCCAATCTGTGCCATCGGCCTACCAGAAACGTCTAAAATAGGCGAATACACTCAATAGACCGTAACATTCCCTATGCTACTCAAGTGTACGACGCGCCACATCCACATCTTTACTGCCGAAGTGCAGGACATGGAACTGGTTCCTAGCGAGGGTGTATTAACGCTCGATGTTGACCCCGACAATGAGTTTGTCTGGAATGATGCGGCTCTGCAACAGGTGTACCGCAAGTTTGATGAGCTGGTGGCTGCCGCTGCGGGTGAAGATTTGACCGACTATAATCTGCGCCGGATTGGGTCTGATTTAGAGCATTTTGTGCGATCGCTGCTGCAAAAAGGCGAAATCAGCTACAACCTCGAAAGCCGCGTCGTCAACTACAGCATGGGCTTACCCCAAGTCGTTGCTCAAGAGAGCTGAAGGGTTTGGCCTCAGATGTGCGATCTAGAATCAATTGTCTGGCTCGCCATCTAGTAGACCTCGGTATCAATACACCTACCTTTCGTAGGGTAGGCGTCTTGCCCGCGCAGGCTGGAAGCCTGCACTACGGTTGCTAAACTCACACCCGCTTCTACTAGGAGATTTCTGTAGAAGGAACAGTTCCCTCAGAAGACTCTGCTGCTTCTGGGCAACTGCTGCGTTTGTGCGCTAAAAATTGTTGCAGTGCTGCCTGCCGATTTGCCATAAAGCGGTTCCAAAAGCCTGGGAAGTGGTTATCCATTGTTTTTGCGATCGCCCAGGCATTGATGTTCAGCATTTTGTAATGCGAACCGTGGGAGTGTTTCAGCGAGTTGAGTTCTTCCTCAAACTTTAAGACATTGGCGATCTCTGTCTCAGAAAATTGAGACACCGAGGTCGGATCAAAATGAGAATAAGGCATTGCGATCG
>CBIHQL010000298.1:0-5717 GCA_966211855.1 uncultured bacterium | reverse complement strand
TCACGATCGTCAGGGTGTAAATTCTTTCCCCAGCCATCTCCTAAGTTCTCCTCCAAGGAAAGTCCCGTCAGTTCTAGGGTTTTTGGGTTGGCATAGGTACAGTGCCCTTGGAGGTCATTTCGGAAAATCCCGATTGGACTAATGTCAGACAAGACCCGAAACCGTTCTTCACTCTTGCGCAACTCTAGTTCTGCTCGTTTGCGCTCGGTGATATCCCGGCTAATTGTTGCCAGAGCGATCGCTCCCCCCTGCTCATCTCGAATACAAATCACGCTGTAAATCATCCATAAGGCTTCCCCAGTTTGAAAATGACGAAACCGAATTTCGACTTCCGCTTTATCTTCACGCAAAACCTGTGGGAGGAATTCATGGATAATAAACTCTTGGTCTTCAGGAAAGAAAAAATCTTGAACAGTCACTTTCTGGTATTGCTCCAGATCAGCTAACCCCACCATTTGCTTACCTGCGGCATTGACATAGAAGGGGACAAAATTCATGTCGCACATGCCAATAAATTCGCAGATGTGATCAGCCAAGAAAACAAATTTTCGGATTTCCCGCTCTGCCTGTTTGCGTTCATCTTCGACGCGCTTGCGTTCGCTGATATCCCGCAAGATTGAGAGATGACGACCGGGAATATAGTTGGCGATCGCAGCAAATTCGGTGTCTCGGACGGTGCCATCAGGGCGATGCAGGCGAAATTCCCCCTTCATTGATCCTTGTTGAAGAAAGTGTTGCCAGACTGGGGAAATTTCTAAATGGGGATCAGCAAAATTGGCAATACTAGAACGCAACAGGGCTTCTCTGGAGACTCCAAACAACTCACAGGCTGCCGGGTTTGCATCTATATAATGACCTTCATTATCGGCAATGGTAATCGCCTCCAAGGTATGGTCAAACAAGGCTTTCCACTGCTCTTCATGCTGTTGCAAAACTTGGTTTGTCCTCGCCAATTCAGGCGGATGTTCTATGCCTTGCACGTCGAGTTCGTCATGCAAGGCTCTCAGGTTTTGTTGTTGCTCAATGACTTGATAGGCAATTTCCAATTCCTGATCTTTCTGCTGTAATGCAGCTTGAGCCGATTGCAATTGCTCTACAGTGATGCGTAGTTCTTCCTTGACCGCATCCAGTTCTGTCAGTTCGGACGCTGTGAGCTGGTTATCCGTTGTTGTAACTCGGGAGGATGAGTAGAGGGAATTTAATTGATAGCCAAGCGCGCGCCTGGTTTTGATGAAATCTTTAGGAGCACCGACAGCAGCGAGTTTTTGTCGCAATCCCTTGATATAAACTCGAACCGCCTCTTCGCTGGGAGTAGATGCTAACACATCCCGAGTATGTTCCAGAATCGCTCTGGTACTTAGTATTTTCTGAGGGGTTTGCAAGAACAATTTTAGAATGACATATTCCTTGGGCTTTACAGCAATTAACTGGTCGCCATAGGCAACTTTATGGCTACTGGGATCAAGGGATAATGGTCCCCAAGTCAAGAGAGATTTGCTGGTTGCATCACTTTGTTGTAATAATGCCTGCACCTGCCTGATCAACTGCTCCGAATCAAATGGTTTAACAACACAATCATCGGCTCCAGCATTAACCGCATTGATGCAGCATCTCTGTGGACAAATCGTTTCTTGGTGCGCTTCTCTTGGTTCCATAAACAGCAAAATAGGGATCTGAAATCCCTTGTCCCGTAAGAATTTACACAAGCTGATACCATCCAGCGGGGCAAAATTGGAAGATATTTCTTGTTGTTTGTGGTTCCCCTCTGGTATCTGGAGATTTACGTAGAATACCCACCTGCACGATGTATCTCACTCTCTACCAGTCGTCACCCTACACCAGGTTTAGCCTGTCGACCGTCGGAGGCAAAAAGTTGCCTCTGATTTGCAATATAGCTTCATGGCTTGATGTTAACAGTAGTGGTACGGAACAAGAAGTCGGATCATTAAAGTTTGGAGGTGCGATCGCTTTCTTGTGTCTAGCAACTAGTTTGCAGCGAAGTGAGGTTGAGAAGAACGAGCCAGCATGATGTCAGTAGCACCCACGGTCGCTAACCGATTAGTCGTTAAGTAAATTAAATGCGATCGCAATACTTTCTCTGGGTAATTATGAGCGTGATAGCAAATTCAACGTATTGACTAATACGTTGAATTTGCTATTGGCTTACCTTTTGAGCTGGCACCAAGCTTTAGAAGAATCAATATCCCTCTTTTTTTACTTTAGAAAAACAATAAATAGCAGTGCTGTTGAAGTATTGTTTTCATTAATTCACCCAAGCGATTGCCACAACTGCTCAGATCGTCGATGACAGATTAGAAAAAGCGATCACTCCGCCAGCTATGAAAGGGGCGATCGCTACTTGTCCGAATAATTCCCTTATTCAATCACGAAGAGCATGAAACTCAATCAGTACCTCAAGCGATCGCAACAACTACTCAGATCGCCAATGACTAGCCCATAAAAAATGATCGCTCCTTCTACCGTGGAGCGATCGCGCTTCATCAACAGGTTTTATTCGCTGCCATCACGTTACAGCGAATATTGATGCGGCTCCGTCCGTGTTTCTCCTCGATCGCTTCCTATACATCCAATCGATCGCTAGCCCACGTCCGTAAACCTTCGCTACCAAAGTCATGGAACCTCATCAGTTTCCTCAAGCGACCGCGTCTCTGAGTTTCTAGCGCTGAGACATGGCTATTGAATGAGCTGTCTACAAAACAATAGAGCCCCAAGAAAATTAACCTTTCAACCTACCGATGGGTTGAGGCTCAAAGCATCCTAAACTACCTCAAACCTTGAGGTTGTAGCCAGGTAGGGTTGCTTACAAATTCTGAGGATGATTAAACCGTTGAATGAGCTCATCTACTTCTGCGGAGCTGCGCGGTAGGTCAACCTCTTTCTGAAGAGTAGCTGAAATCTTCCTTCTGTAAGGCTTTGATGCCCATATGATCAGTTTTTACACGTATCTCGGCTCAACGCCAACCTCATCCTGCAGGTTTTTACATGTATCCTGTCGCTATCCCAATCAAGCATCTCACGGGCTTCAACAAGAAATTTCTCACTTCAAGGTCAATACCGCAGAACTATCTCAATCTACCCGTTGAGGGTAAAGTCATCGAAGGCAGACCAGAATGATTACAGGGTTCTGATTTTATGACATGGCTAGAGATTGGCAGGTTGAATGGGAATCGTGATGAGAAACGCCGTTCCAACTCCTAGGTTAGAGCGGCACTCAAGCTGTCCACCGTGCTTTTCGGTCACAATCTGGTAGCTGATCGAAAGTCCTAGCCCAGTACCTTTGCCAACAGGCTTGGTCGTGAAGAAGGGATCAAATAACCGATTTTGGAGCTTGCTCGGAATACCTGGGCCATTATCGGCAATTTCAATTTTCACCTGGTGATTATCTCCCATTGCTGTGGTGATGCGGATAACGCTGGGATTGTTCTGGCATTCTTCGAGATCGCGGTTCTTATCTCGCTCATCTAAGGCATCGATCGCATTGACCAAGATATTCATGAACACTTGGTTTAGTTGCCCAACATAGCATTCCACTTTCGGTAGTGAGCCATATTCTTTAATTATTTTGATTCCTGGATGCTCTGGCTTAGCCTTTAACCGATTTTGTAAGATCATCAGGGTGCTATCGATTCCCGCATGAAGATCAACCTGCTTCATTTCAGCTTCATCTAAGCGAGAAAAGTTACGCAGCGATCGCACAATTTCCCGAATTCGCTCAGCCCCAACCTTCATAGAGCTGAGTAATTTAGGCAAATCTTCAGCTAGGAACTCCAACTCAATGGCATCCACTGCTGCGGTAATCTCCGGTATGGCTTGAGGGTACTGTTGTTGATAGAGATGCACCAAGCCCAGCAAGTCATCAGTGTACTCTTGAGCGTGAACCAGATTGCCATAGATAAAGTTAACCGGATTGTTAATTTCGTGAGCTACACCTGCCACTAGCTGACCGAGGCTCGACATCTTCTCGCTCTGAATTAGTTTGGTTTGAGTTTGCTGCAGCTCATGAAGAGTTTGCTCCAGTTCTTCAGCTTTTTGCCGTAACGCAGCTTCAGACTGGCGTGACGATTCTTCTGCCCGTTTACGCTCGGTGATATCTCGACAAACAATCACACCACCAATCAAGTCACCATTGCTGTCTCTGAGCGATCGCCCATTCACCAGAACCCACATGCCATCTGGAGCTTGGGCATGACGCACAAACATTTCGACATTATTCACGCTTTCGCCTTGGATGGCCCGCACCAGGGGGAGTTGTTTTTCTGGAAAGGGTGTGACTTGATTGGGCAGAAACAGCCCATACTGTTGTGACCACTTTTGAGCACCACTGTCGGTTGCTCCACTCCCAAAGATGCGCTCAGCAGCAGGATTAAAGACTAAAAATTTTCCTTGAGCATCAGCCACAATTACGCCATCACTCATGCGATCAAGAATCAACTGTAAAATGCTGGTCTGCTTCTGCAAGGCTTCTTCTGCTTGCTTACGCTCTGTGATGTCGTGCATCACTACAACAGCACCGATCTTTTGGCCTTCTGCATTAAATAGAGGAATTCCATTGGCGGTAATAAATCGGAGAGGTTGGTTCTTTGCAGCAATTGCCATACCTGCTTCCCGCACTTCCTCGCCCCGGAATGCACGAACTAAAGGAATTTCTTCTGTTGGTAAAGCAGTAATTCCATCAGCACAGTAAAGATTGTAGAAGCTTGACCAAGCCTCGGGCGGAACAGCTCTAAGATCAGTTCCGTGCCCTCTGCGAGCAGTTTGATTGAACAGAGTTAGATTTCCCTCTGCATCGCAGGCAACCACGCCCTTAGAAATATTTTCAACCAACGTGTGAATAAACTCTTGCTCTCGTTTCAGCGCTGCCTCTGCCTGTTTACGCTCAGTTATGTCATAGCCTTCGAGGAGTAACAAGCTGACATTTCCTGCCTCATCTTTCAAGGGCTTGATTGAGAAATCAAACGTGTGCAGTTGTCCATTGGCTCCAATCAATTCAGCTTCGTACGGGACCACTTCACCAGCCGCTGCTTGAGCGATCGCAGCTTTTACCTGTTTTTGCTCTGGGGATGATGGTCTCCATAGCGGAGTTTGCCAAAATAATATGTCAGCCCAGTCTCGGGTTGGCACTGCCTGCCTATCAAAGTTAAGCATGGCTTGATTGCAAACAAGTACCCGGCCATCGGTCTGCAAAACCCCAGTGAGTTGAGAGGTGTGGTTGAAAATGGTGCGAAATAAGTGCTGTGGCTCGACAGGCTTCTCATGTCTCTGCTCTTCCTGCGCTGCTGAATCATTAGTAAGTGCCAATTCACACCCATGACTACTGATTGGCGAAGCCTCTAAAACATAGAATTGACTAACAGCGTCAACAGTGGATTTTTCTAGGAGATTAAACGAGCTAGAAAGGGTTGTTTCATCAGGAGACCCATCGGCATCTTGAAGCTGCATAGCCAACACTTAATGTCAAAAAATTAACATAAACATAGCTTACGCAGTAACAGCAAAAAAAGTTAATAAACTCTCAAAAATCTGCCTTAAGACAGAGACGAAACTTAAGCAAATGATTCACTGCTTGGGCACCGTGGTGATTATGCTGGAATTGAGTCTTTACGAGGAGCCGATTTGTAAAGACAAGCTGAAGATAGTTCATGGGGTAAAGGTAGCGAAGCTGCAACGAAGCGCCACGCGACGGCTGAAAGCTAATA
>CBIHQL010000297.1:0-5732 GCA_966211855.1 uncultured bacterium | reverse complement strand
GGTCAGGAAGCAATATTTCGGGCCATTTTGAGTAACCAAGGGACGGCAGATGCTACCAACTTCAATGTGAGTTGGGAAGTGTTTCAAGTCGGAGTGCGGAGGTTGCCACTACCAGATATGAGTTTGGCAGCGCTTAGGTTTGCAGAAGATGGAGATGATCTTCAGGGAACGATCATGCAGAGCATCCAGCAGGTGCCTTACTTGCATGCACCTCTGCGATCGCAGCAGCAATCAACCGATAACGCGATTGTTTTCAAATATAAATTTGATGCGCCTGGGGTCTACAGAATCAGTTTCACAGCGGATCCAGAAAACAAACTTTCTGATCTCTTGCCAACCAATAACCGCTTTATTCGCGAGTTTGTCGTCAATCCCTTACCACCTCCCCCTCCACCGCCACCGCCACCTGCTCCTGTCTTTAACCCATCCCCTAACCAGCTTTCACCTAGATCGGGCCGCGTAGGAGATACTCTCACATTGATGGGCAGTCACTTGAATGTTGGTAGCGTCGCGGTACGGTTTGGCACGGTTAACGCCACGATTGTAGGTACACCAACAGCCACGCAAATCGTTGTCAAAATCCCCGCGATCGCAGCGGGTAACTGGCCCATTACAGTGCAAACTTCAGGCGGTACAGTCACAAGCACCGATACATTAACGGTTTTGCCGCCACCTCCCACACTGAATCCATCACCCGTTCAATTTTCACCTCGGTCAGGTCGAGCGGGAGATACCGTGACCCTGATGGGCAGTAACTTGAATATCAGTGGAGTTTTAGTGCGATTTGGGTCTGTCAATGCCACGGTTGTTAGTATGTCCGGCACGCAGCTTGTGGTCAAAGTTCCCTCTATCTCGGCAGGCAATTGGCCCATTACAGTGCAAACTTCAGGTGGCACCGTTACCAGCACAGATTTGTTCACTGTCTCTACAACCAGCTACTACGGCTTCGGCAGTGCAATTGGAGGCAACCTTCTGTGAGCCAATCCATCACCCGCTCTGTGTGGTCATTCTGGACGAAACCCTTCCGCGCCCATCGGCAAACAATCTGGTTCAGTGAAAAGCATCATCTACTGGCCTGGATTCTATCGCTCGAAACGGCACGCAAACATTACCCAGAAACCGCTCTCGTAACCGATGATGCCGGAGCCAAGATGCTGGTCGAGGGTTTGGGTCTAGAGTTTGATACGGTGTCTACTGAGTTGAACACCCTGCATGCTCAAGACCCAGACTGGTGGATTTTAGGCAAGTTATGGGCGTATCGCAGCCAAACCCAGCCCTTTGTTCATATAGATAATGATGTGTTCTTGTGGAAAGCACTCCCACCTGAACTAGACTCGGCTCCGGTCTTTACTCAGAACCCAGAATTGTTTGTGTTTGGAGAGCATGATGCTACTTGTTGGTGGTATCGACCAGAACTATTTGATCAACGGGTCAAAAGTACAAAAGGCTGGCTACCGGATGAGTGGCAGTGGTATTTTTCTCATCGCCGCAATCTAGCTTATTGCTGTGGCATTCTGGGCGGCAATCAGGTCGATTTTATTCGCCACTACGCTGATGTAGCTCTCCAAATTTCTCTAAGTCCTCGCAATCAACAAGCCTTTGCTTTAATGGAGAACAAACCCGGTGATTGCCTCCTGATTGAGCAATACCTTCTCGCAGCTTGTATTGAGTATCACCAACAAACTGCCAACTCTCCTTTTGCCAATGTCACCATGCAATGCTTGTTTGAATCTCCCGAAATTGCCTTTGGCACGCAACGACCGCAGGAATTGGGCTATACCCACTTAATTGGCGAGGCCAAAAGAGATGCCGCGAGCGCACACCGCTTAGAAAGACGGGTGGCTGAGGAGTATCCAGAGCAATATCAACGTTGCTTACAGTATCTGCAAAAGTCAGAGGTTTTTCTAGACCCTAGAGTTGTTGCGTCAGGCACTAGCATTCGTTAGGAAGCAACAAGAGAAAGCATTATGCGCTCAATGACTCTCACGACTCACAGCGGTAATATTCACATCCTTAAGGCCGATCCACCTGTCACGACTACAGGGGCTACGCTGCTTCCAGTTGTGTTTGTACATGGGATGGCCTGTGCCGCAGACCTTTGGAGTGAACAGCTTGCTTATACAGCTCAGACTCGACAAGCGATCGCAATCGACTTGCGGGGGCACGGTGCTTCCACACCTCCTAAAGATGGCGATTACTCTCCTGCCGCATGTGCAGCCGATCTATTGGCTACATTGTCAGCCCTCGACCTTGAGCAGATCGCCCTTGTCGGTCACAGCTATGGAGCTTGTGTTGCCCTCGCTACTGCCGCCACTGCACCTAAGCAGATTGCACAGTTGGTTCTGGTTGATCCCCCCATCGACTGCACTCAACTGCCCCCAAATCTCTATGATGTTCAAATCGCGCCGATGCAAGCTGCACTACAAACCGACAACTGGCGATCGGTTCTAGAAAGCTCTTTTCGCAATGCTCTTACAGGAGGCAGCTCAGCCACACAAGAGCAAATTCTCGCCCGTCTAGCCGCTACTCCCAAGGAAGCACTGCTGGGAACATCTCGCGAGTTATTCACCTTTCGGGCAGCAGAGGCTCTCGATCAGTATCTCGCTTTCCCAGGGAGGCACGCTCACGCGATTCTGGCACCGTCAAATAACTTGCCGCTTAGCCTTCACGTTCTCCGTCCAGTGCTCACCACCATGACATTGCCCGCTACAGGTCACTGGCTAATGCTCGATGCTCCTGAAGCGTTTGCCAAAGCACTAGATACCTGTCTAGCAACCATTTAATAAAGCGACTAGACCTTAGTTGTAGAGAGTGAGAAGGAGCGATCGCTCCCAGCTATTATCCTTCTGCCTCTGGAATCGGCTCTGCCTCTGGAATCGGTTCGGGCTCTGGCTCGGGGATAGGCTCTGCCTCTGGAATCGGTTCAGGTTCAGGCTCGGGAATGGGTTCGGGCTCAGGGATTGGTTCGGGTTCGGGTTCTGGAATTGGTTCGGGTTCGGGGATCGGTTCAGGTTCAGGCTCAGGAATGGGCTCGGGTTCTACTGGAGCCTGGGGATCATCTAAGCTATCTGTTGGCTGTGCGGGTGTCGCAGAAGGAATCGGTTCAGGCGTTGCCGATGGAGCCTCTGTTGGGGCTGGCTCTGAGTCTGCGGGTTGATCGGCAGCAGATGTAGCGGGAACTTCAGGGATCTCAGAAGCAACAGGTTCGGGCTCAGGCTCAGACACTGTAATACTGCGGCGTTCTTCTTGCCTGCGATCGCGAGCTGAATCTTTATCAGTGAATTCAACGACAAGCCGGACGCTATCACCAGCTTTGGCTCCTTTCCAGGCACTTTCTTCGGCTAATTGATCACGAGCTTGCTCTAGTGCAGCTTCATCCAGCACACTATTACCACTGGATTTAGCGAGACTAACCTGTGGCTTTCCTTCCTCGTCGAAAACAATCTCTAGCTCAGGCTCACCCTTAGCTCCTTTAGCTTCTTTGGGACGTACGAACGTATCATCATCACAACGACGACATGTAATTTCGCGCGATCGGTTGCCCCGCTTAGGCGGCTTCTCTGCGGGAGGAGTTTGACTACCTCCTGTTGGTGATCCTGTGCCTCTACCTTCACCCGATCCTGTGCCTGATCCTGATCCTGTGCCTTCACCCGATCCTGATCCTGTGCCTTCACCTAATCCTGTGCCTGATCCAAAGCCAGGTCTCCGTGGCCCCGCCGCTGTGGTAGTGCCGCGATCGCCTTGACCTGAAATGGTTTCAGGCAACCCACTCACACCACGACTCGCATTGGTTTGACTAGCCTGCTGACGAGCCTGACGCAGTTCTGCCAACAAATCGTTTAGATTACGTGGGGCTGGAGTTGCCGGAGCTGCCGTTGTGGGTTGGGGTGACGGTGAGGGAGTTGCCGGAGCGACCTCTTCCTTCGGTTCTGCTAATGAATCTGGAGTTGGTTCTGGCACAACGGGCGTTTCAGGCGGTTCTTCTGCCAAAGGAGGTTGTGGCGTGGGTTCTGCGGCATCCTCAACAACCGGAGCAGGAGTAGGTTCTGGGCTAGGTTCGGGCGTGGGCTCTGCTTCAACAATAGGCTCTACCGCAACGGGAGCGTTGTAAGCAGTAGCTAAAGGCACTGCAGCAGGTTCCATCATGGTTGTGGCATCTGTCTCCTCTAGCCCCGTTTCTCCGGCACCCCCGCCTTCATATCCTCCACCGCCGGCAGCTTCCGGCTCAGGTTCGGGACTTGGTGGAATCGCCTCTGCCACCTCTTCCTCTGGTGTATCCGTCGCGACGATGAGAATCTCTTCTGATTTTGCCTGCTCTGGCTTCCAAAAATCACTGACTTTCAGGCACAGCCCCACTCCATGCAAGGCAAAGGATCCCACAAGGCTGTAGGTAACAAATCGCTTGAGGGTCTTCTCTTGCTTTTCGCGCTGTTGCGAGACGGTGTCTGAGAATGTCATTTGCTGTATTGATGCGAGAAGTTATTGCAAATATTTCTAGCTGACTTGCCCATCCTAAAGTTCAACTGCTGTGCTGTCAATCCGTTAAAGGTTATTCATCCGTGGCTGTGTTTAAGGCCGCGATCGCTGATTTGACAGGGTTTTGAGGTGGCAGTTCCTTGATATAGAGAGAGTTTAGAGAATTTTATCTAGTTCTAAAATAACTGGCTTAGATAATGCGAATACTTGACATTAACTACTACAAGACCTAATCTCTTTTGAGAAGAGATGTCAATAGTGACACTCTGCAATCATGGTTGTCTCAAATAATTTCGCTGGCTCAAAAGGTCAGCTCTATTGCCGTGTGAGCTAGAAATGCTAATTGTCGAACTGTTTCTTGCTGGTGGCATCGTCATGTTTCCCCTATTGGGGTTCTCGGTTGTGGCGATCGCCTTAATTATCGAACGCCTCACCTTTTGGTACCGAGTCAATCGGCGACAAAAGCAAGTTATCCGCGATGCATTGCGTACCTATCCACAAGATTTTGATCGCGCGATCCTCAAGCTCAAGCAAAATGCTGATCTGCCGATCGCTCGCATCTTTTTAGAAGCTTTGGAAGTTGATCACTTTCCGCCTCATGCCTTCCGCCTCACGCTAGAGGGGGCAACCCAAGCAGAACTGCCTATGTTCAGACGGTTTAACTCAGTCTTTGACATGATTATCGCGGCTTCTCCTTTGTTGGGGCTGCTCGGAACCGTTTTAGGTCTAATTCGCTCGTTTGCCTCTCTTAATTTGGGCAGTGCTGGTAGTGAAAGCACTTTGCAGGTAACAGGCGGGATCAGTGAAGCTCTGGTCTCTACAGCGGCAGGTCTCGTAGTGGCGCTGTTTACGCTCTTCTTTACCAGCCTCTTCCGAGGTTTTTACCGACGTCAAATTGCAGCAATTCAAGAATACGGCAGCCAGCTTGAGGTTCTACATTTGGGCCGCCATGAAGGTTTTAGTTCAGTTCCAAAAGTAATGCAGTAGGCAGTTATGAACATTCCTGAAGAGGCGGATGATATTCCTCAAATTAATATCGTGCCGATGATTGATGTCATCTTTGCGATTTTGACGTTTTTCATCATGTCATCGTTGTTTTTGACTCGCTCTGAGGGGTTGCCCGTTAACTTACCAAAGGCGCAAACAGCACAATCACAGCAGCAGACCAAGCTCACAGTCACGGTGGACGAGAACGGAAATACGTTTCTCAATCGCCAACCGATCACGGTTCAAGAGCTGCCAGCAAAAGTCAAAGC
>CBIHQL010000296.1:0-5737 GCA_966211855.1 uncultured bacterium | reverse complement strand
AATTCGGCTATTCGCTTATATCCCCCGGTTGAAACGCGGGGGCTTTACGCATCACGCTCGTAAGGGCAGGTTTAGGCGATCGCCTATCGGCTCTGCATTCGGCTTATAGCCAAACCCTGCCCCCTACATTATGCTGCGAAAACTGCTTAAAACGCTTAGCTAGCGCATTATTAAGCTCTCGCCATTGACATCTGACGGCAAGTTTCGGCACAACGTCGGCACATGTCGGCACAAGCTCGCATTTGATCATCATTGCCCATCTGCTCACAGGCTTGGGCGCAGCGATCGCACGCCTCTGCACAAACGCCACAAGTCCGACTATGTAGATCAGAGCCTCGGAGCATAAAGTTGGCACTGGTTTGGCAAATCTCAGCGCAATCTAATAACAATCGAATGTGAGCTGCTTCTGCATGTTGCCCACCTTTCTGTAAGCAGTAGATTGCTGTATTGGAACAAATACTATGGCAATCTAAACAGTTTTGAATACACTGTTGGTTTTGCTGACTGGTCTGGCTTAGCGTCAATTGTTGAATTGGCATTAGAGCAGACTCCTATGTTTTTGAACAACTTAAAGAATGAACCGTTGATCCATCCCATCACCACCTTAGAAAGCGCTTAAGGGATGCTACACCTTGCCACAGCAGTAGATACAATTTCTGACTAGTGATAGTCGCAGGCTACATATCGCTTGTATAGCTTGGCACTTGCTTACTCACAAAAGCGAGATTGAGAATTTATTAAGTTGAAAAATTCTGGCTTCAACCTCTTGACTCTCTACTTCACTGGAGAGTTCATGCTAGAAGGGTGTTGCTTAGGATAACCTCGAAATGACGATACTACGATTACAACCCTCTGTGCCAATGAAATTTTTGACTTTGGTTGTCACTGCGATCGCTGCTTCTAGTACCTTATTGACCGCTTGCCAATCACAGCCTGTCGATCAAGCCACCAACAGTCCTGCTCCTGCTGCTAGTTCATCACCTCACATGATGGGCGATCATGCGGGTCACTCGATGATGACATTGGGGCCAGCCGATCAAGAGTTTGATTTGCGGTTCATTGATGCGATGATCCCGCACCACCAAGGCGCGATCGCGATGGCTAAAGAAGTGCAGCAAAAATCTCAGCAGCCTGAACTCAAAAAACTAGCAGCAGAGATTATTCAAGCGCAGGAGCAAGAAATCGCTGAAATGAAGCAATGGCGGAAAAACTGGTATCCTCAAGCGGCAGAAACGCCGATGACTTACGACGCTGCCCAAGGAAAAACAATGCCAATGTCATCATCTCAGATGCATGGTTTGATGATGCACCAGTCGTTGGGAGCAGCAGGTGATGGGTTTGAGTCTCGCTTTATCACTGCCATGATTCCGCACCATGAGGGAGCGATCGCAATGGCTGAAGAGGCGCTACAAAAATCACAACGCCCTGAAATTAAGCAATTAGCCCAAGCCATTATTCAGTCTCAGCAGGCTGAAATTGCGCAGATGCAACAGTGGCAGCAAACTGGGTTTAAGGCTGCAGCGCCCAAGTCTTAGTAGTAGGGCAAGGGCGATCGCAGCTTCACCCAACTGAGGGATTTTAACCCTTTCAAACCTGCACAAAAGATAAATACCTCTAGAGGGTTTCTAGCGATCGCCCAACTTGCGAGTAAGGTGGAAAAACCACTTTTAGCAAGCATCTCCACTATGCAACTGAAGGTCATTCAAAAAACTCATTTTAAGCAATCCACTGCCGATTCTTCTAAGGTTCCAGAGCGGGATAAAGTCAGCATTGAAGCTGGCAAAGTCTACGAGATCCATTCTTGGAAGCCCATCGGCAAAAACCATTTAAAGGTGGCATTTCTCAAAGACTTTCTGGGCGACCCGCCACGCAACACTTGGTATGTGTATCAGCCGCATATTCAACTCATCAATAGCCAGGGCAAGCCAACCCCAGCCCCAGCCCCTACTAAGATCAGCGTCCCCAGTCTGCCAAACCGCTTACCCACTACGAAAGTTTTAAATATCCCGCATAAGAGTCAGCTAGATAATGCTTTGAACCCAAGTGGGGCTTGCAACGTGACTTCTTATGCCATGGTGATGACCTATCTGCAAGTCAAAAGACGCTCAACAACCGGGCAACTTGAAGATGAACTATATGCCTATATGGAGCGGAACAATCTGTCGCGGTGGGATCCAGAAGATCTGGCGACGATGGGTCGAGCCTATGGCCTGAAAGTAGATTTCACCATGCGCGCTAAGCTAGCAGATATTCGCAAGGCGATCGCAGAAGGCCGACCTTGTATAATTCACGGCTATTTCACTAGCTTCGGTCACATTATCGTGGTGCGGGGTTATGACTCGAATGGGTTCTTTGTGAATGACCCTTACGGTGAGTGGTTTGCATCCGGCTACCGCAACGATCTCTCTGGGGCCAATCTCTATTACTCCAATGCCTTAATTCAGAGTAAGTGTTCGCCCGAAGGTTCTGACTATATTTGGTTGCATCGAATTGCTAAAGCTTGAAGCAGTAGGATGCCAAAGGAGATCAGATGAATTTTTATTCGCGAGTCATCTTTCCTCGATTGCTCGAGTGGGGGATGTCTGGTGCAGAGATGGCCCGCTGCCGTCAAGCTTTGCTAGCGGATGTTACAGGCAACGTCCTAGAAATTGGCTTTGGTACAGGCTTAAACTTGCCGCATTACCCCAGCCAGATTGAGAAACTGACGACAGTGGATGCCAATCCGGGAGTGAATGTACTGGCTCAAAAACGCATTCAAGCCAGTGCGATCGCAGTGAACAACCAAGTATTAAATGGCGAACATCTGCCAATGGCAGACAACACATTTGATAGCGTGGTGAGCACTTGGACGCTATGCAGCATTGCTCAGGTCGATCAAGCGCTGCAAGAAATCTACCGGGTGCTGAAACCGGGGGGCAAGTTCTTCTTTCTAGAGCATGGTTTAAGCCCAGAACCCCAGATCCAACGCTGGCAGAATCGCCTGACCCCACTGCAAAAAGTGATTGCTGACGGTTGTCATCTTAACCGCCACATTCAAGATTTGATTGAGGACACTCAGTTGCAGATCGTCAAACTAGATAAATTTTATCTTGACGGTCTTCCCAAGGTAGGTGGCTATATGTACAAAGGGATTGCCGTTAAAGTTTAAGGATGGCTGAGTCAATCTGGTTTTTCTGACTTCTATTAAGATCGCGATCGCACATATCAATGAATCGAAAACGCCGCAAAAAAAATATCTGGTTGCATGAGCTAGACGACTTAATTCGAGGCGCATCAGGCGGTTTTTTGTTTGGCATTCCATTGCTGTACACGATGGAAGTGTGGTGGATTGGCTCATTTACAGAACCTCCTTTCATGTTGGGCGCTTTAGCCGTTACTTTTATCGTGGTCTTTTTGCTCAATCGCACCGCAGGGTTTCGCAAGAGCCAGGGTGTCAAGCCTATCCAAGCAGTGATGGATACGATAGAAGCGATCGCGATCGGTTGTGTCTGCTCCGCGCTCGTCTTGGTGCTACTGCGCGAAATTACCCTCGACGTGCCCCTTGACGAAGCCTTAGGAAAGATCATTTTCGAGGGCTTGCCATTTACCTTGGGCGTAGCGCTAGCGAACCAGTTTCTCAGCGACAAATCAGGGGATGATAGCAACGGCAATGGCACTGCGGCTCAACCCTGGCACCGTGACCGAGACGACCTCAACGAGACCTTGTCAGATGTTGCTGGCACCTTAACGGGAGCGTTGATTATTGCCTTTAATATCGCTCCCACTGACGAAGTCGCAATGCTAGCCGCAGGGATTTCGGGGCCGTGGTTATTGGGGCTGATGCTGGCTTCATTGTTGATTTCGTATGGCATTGTTTTTGCAGCTGGATTTGCCAATCAACCTAAACGGCAGCAACAACAAGGAATTTTTCAACGGCCTTTAAGTGAAACCGTTGCCTCTTATTTGGTATCTCTCTTTGCTTCCGCTTTGATGTTAGTTTTTTTTCATCAACTCGACTTTCAAGACCCATGGTCAATGTGGCTGACTTATTCCTTAGTGCTAGCCTTGCCCGCTAGTATTGGGGGAGCCGCTGGACGCTTAGCAGTATGAGCCAAACCACACCCAATCCAGAATCTTCTCGCCCCCCTCAGCGATCGCTAGCTGAATGGATCACTTTCTCGATTGCTTCTCTGATTATGACGGCGATCGCTGGTTTGATCATTTATGTGTGGTTGACCAAAGAGAAGGAACCGCCGCTGATTTCGGTCACTCAAGATGGCGTTACTCGAGAAGCCCAAGGTAACTTTTATGTGCCGTTTGCAATTACCAACACAGGCGGAGGAACGGCTGCATCAGTGCAAGTCATTGCAGAATTGCGCGTTCAAGGCGAAGTGGAAGAGAGTGGCGAACAACAAATTGATTTCTTGTCAGGGGGCGAGACAGAATCAGGGGCCTTTGTGTTCACGCGCAACCCTAACGAGGGAGAGCTTATATTACGCGTCGCAAGTTATAAACTGCCTTAGACTGACATTTGCGATCGCAGACGCACCATTTATTTCGTGAGGATGGGCTCAGTCTGGGGTTGTTGTACTAACGTCAGCCAATCACTCCAAATCTTGGTAGCTTGAGTCATTAGCTGATCTGCATACTGCGCTGTGTCTTGCCGCAGTTGAGCAACACTGATGTCAGGGGTAGCACTAATCTCACCCGCATGACCGATAAACCAGCGTTCTAAACCTCGCTTCGTTACCTCAGGATGGAATTGTAGCGCTAAGCCGTTTTTACCCCATGAAAAGGCTTGATTTACATATTTGTTGCTAGCTGCGAGATGAACGGCTCCTGTAGGTAGATCAAAGGTGTCTCCATGCCAGTGCAAAACTGGAGTAAATTGAGCTGCGAGATGCCCTAAAGAAGACTGCTGACCTGCTGCGCTCAAAGTTAAGGAAGACCAACCAATTTCTTTTTGCCCACCTGGATAGACGTTGGCACCCAAAGCCCGAGCCATTAGTTGTGCGCCTAAACAAATACCTAATGTTGGCAAATCAGCTGCTAGACGTTGTTCAAGAATCCGCAATTCATCTACCAAGAACGGATAGTCTTGCTCATCGTAAGCACCAATTGGGCCTCCGAGGACGATCAATAGATCAGTATTTAAGGGAGCGATCGCAGATAAATCATCCATCCCAGCCTCTAGATATTGGATGCTGTATCCCTGTTGAGATAGCACAGGCTCTAAGCTGCCCAAGTCTTCAAAGGCGAGATGTCTAATTACAGTCGCTAGTTTCATCGTAAACTCTCTAGTTGAATTGGCTTGATGGTCAGTTTTGTGGAGTCAGTTCTATTATTGAAGCTCTATTGTTGAATCAACTGGCTATCTGCAAAGACATGCTCAGCAAAAGGCACTTCAAAAACACCGGCTGATGCAAACATCTTTAAAGTTGGGTTAGCAGCCTGTCTGACAGAGTCAGCAACCTCTTGCGGCACATACACCTCTTGCAAAATCCCTTCAGCATCTTTTGCATTGAAGCCTAGCCGTCTCAACACACTATATTCAAACTGATGATCAGGTTCTAAGAATGCCCACACCAATCGTGGCAGTATTTGCACCATCTCTTCCTGCTCATATGTGGCTAGACTTTGCCACAACAATGGAAATAGCTGATTAAAGTAAGCACCATGTAGAGCTTCATCATCCGCATGATCACCAATCACGGCTCGCACCACAGCATCAACTTCAGGATCATGCGGCACACTTTTC
>CBIHQL010000295.1:0-5799 GCA_966211855.1 uncultured bacterium | reverse complement strand
GAACGAATGGTAATCCGTTCGGGAGCGACACCTTGATTGAGTAAATAAGTTCTGGCAGCTAAAGCTCGGCGCTGGCCTAGCTCTAGGTTGTAAGTATCGGTAGCACGAGGGTCTGTGTGTCCCTCAATATCCATCACGATAAAAGGATAGGCTTGTAACACCGCTGCAACTTGATCGAGCACTGCGGCGCTGGCGGGACTAATGGTGGCTTCGTCTAAAGCAAAGTGGATATTTTTAGGAACTTGGAGCCGAATGGGTTCGGGAGCCACGACAGGTTCCGGTGGGGCAGAAGGCTGTGCTGCGATCGGACGCGTTGTACATTGAGGTAACTCGGTGGCTGAGGAAGATGGGCGTTCAGTGGTGGTGCCATCTAGAGAACGAACTACAGCATTAAAAGCGGGTTCTGAGGTGCCATAGCGGGGGTCAGTGGCGATCGCGCTAATTCGATCACCAGGCTTCAAGTTTGTAAATGCAGCTCCAAAATGCCCTTGATCATCCGCAGAGACAGTCGCGATCGCCTCGCGCAAAGGTGCATAACCGGGGAAGAAGTTCTGCTCTTCGTCTCCAGCCTCTATCCGATAAAGTTGTACTTCTGTGCCTGGGTCAGCTTGTCCATCTACATTCACCTTGCCATTCAGAACCATAAAGTCAGGGCTAGCAAACTGCGGCGCATTGATTGCTGAGTTGCCTGTTTCTTGCCGTCGATTGGCAGAGTTTCGCTCAGGATTGGGGCCATCACCGCGTTGGTAATCTTCTACGCCGACGTTTTGTTGGGTGTTGAGGTCAATGCTTAAGCCTTCTAGGTTGGCAAAGCGATTGTTGGTGATCACATTGCGATCGCTCTTAGGGTAAGCAGCGACCACTACACCTGGGCCTGTTTGGTCTTGGATCTGGTTATTGATCACCTGATGAGCATTTCCCATTAGGTAGACAGCGGCTCGGCGGAGGCGACGACCATTCAGCTTGATCTGGTTATCCTGAATTTTCACTGCTCCCTCAGGCTTGAATAGAAATACACTGCTCCCATCATTCCCACAAATTAGGTTTGATGTAATCTGGGAGCCGCGAATTACGCCTTCTAGCCGAATTCCATCCGGCATCCCGGCAAGTCCATTGCCAACAATGATGTTTTGTGCAATCTGTAAGTTGTCTGCCCGCACTGCTGTAATGATCCCGCTGCCGTCATGATTGGCAATATGGTTACGGCGGATGTTGGTATCTAAGCCGTTAAAGACAGAAACCCCAAAGTCAGACCTTGGGGAGGGCACACTTTCATCGGGTGGCAAACCGAGCCAATTGTCTTCTATAACTACATTTTGGGGTGGAAGGTCTCGATTGTTAAACGGGAAGTTGGCGTTAGGGATCTGCTGTTCGCTGGTGTCAGGAGGTGGGAGGCGATGAGCAATAAAGATATCAGCCGCCGGGGTGCTAGCAGTTTTTCGATATCGGGATGAGAAACCGTAGAGGCTCAAGCCTTTGATTGTGACAGCATCGGCAACAACAGTCAGACCACGAAATACTTCCCGATCTGAGGCTGGGGCGATCGCCACGACAGGAATGGGGATTTTGATTTCTGCGGTTGCAGAGTTGGTGGTATCATAACCGGGCTGGGTGGTACCATCAACAACTAAACCAGGGCTGGAGAGGGGAGGCAGAACCTCATTAACCCGAATTGTTGTTTGGTCAGATGGAAGACTAAACTCAATGCGTGAGGAAGATCCACCAGATAGAGATTCAACTTGCTTTTGCTCGGTCTCGCTCAGTTGATTCAGCAGCAATGTGCCATTGGTTAGTGCGATCGCTTCTCTTAAAGTCAGTGCATCATCGGGTTGAATGGAGCCGTCCTGGTTGCTATTCACGACAACCCGTAGAGAGGGTACTGGCGATGAGCTGGTCGTGGGTGTTGGTGCAGCGATCGCGAATGCCTGAAATTCTAAGACCATCAGCCCCAAAGAGAGACTAGTTAGGCATCTAGCAGTGAAACTGTAGGAAAAAAACATAGGAAAAAATATAGGAAATATAAGAGAACCAAAATTTATAGAGAAGTGCCGTCCTGAGTAGTATCAGCCGAAGATGACTGAGGGGTTGGTTGTGTAGCAGTACCACTGCTGTTTGCGGCAGTAGGTGTAGCTTCAGCTTGTGCAGCAGGTGTTGTGGGCTGAGTAGCAACTGGCTTGACTTGAGATTCTTGTTGTTGGCGAGGTGGTTTCTTTTGCAGCCCGAAGCCATCAAACAACTCATTGAGTTTCACCGTTAAACCGAGGTAAGGGCCGCTGACTGAACGGGAACCACTGAAGTCGCGATCGCTAGCCCGTCCAAAGCCGTAGCCTGCGGAGAGGCGCAAGTTAGGAGTCATGTAGTAACCCGCTTCAATATTCAGGCCAGTTTCGCTGTAACCGATGTTAGATTGATTAATCCAGCGAGCTTCTCCGACCAAATCCCAACTATAGCCGAGGCGATAGGTAGCGCGAAGTTGAGCTAAAGATACATTGCTGGTGCCGACTAGATCGCTAGCAAGATAGGTGGTGCTGTGGCGGTAAGCATATTTCCCATAAAATTCCCAACGCCAGTTCGGAGCATAGATGGCTTCAGCGGCAAAGAGTTGTTCTTCCGAGCCAGTCCCACTGCCTAACAAAACAGAATCAGGAATAGTAGCAGGATTTTGGCGATATTCATAACGCAACAGAGCGTTAAATTTATCATCATTGATATCGCGGTAAGCCAGCCCTACTTTGAGGGTTTTTGTATCTCCCAATCCTGTGAGTTTTTGGTTTGCAGCGTTAGCCTGGTTATAGCGAACTAAAGCGGTGAGAGAAGGTGTGATTTTGCCTGTTGCTGCAGCTGTAATCACTGTGTTGCTGCCTTCGGAAGAAGAGCGGTGTTCGTAACGCGCACTGGCTTGAAACTTAGGATTATCTGTGTACTCTAGACCAACGCTATAGCTATCACCTGAAGCCAATCCTAGAGCTGAAGCACTTTGACCTGTAGCGAAGGGCTGTAGATACTGAGGGCCAGCCGCTGTTCTCTTGGTGAAGTCACCAAATACATGCTCATAAGCGAGATCCATCCGCAGGCCAGGTGCAATATTCCAGCGTTGATTGAGACCCACTGCACCTTGCATCTTCATACCGTCAGCTCCACCTAAGAGTGTGTAGCGTCCGGTCAAGGTGGTGTCAGAACCCAGTTTGTAAGAACCATTCACATCTAGGCTGGTGATGGCATTGCCTGCGTATTGCCCACGAGTAAAGAACTGCTGCGCTACCCGGACATTGATACCAGACATCACTGCCCAGTCTAAGCCTACGAGTGTGCGATCGTTATAGACGCTATCAACTTTAGAGGAGAGTGTAGTTTCGTTTTGGGCTAGTAACGTGAGGTTGCTAGCGAGGGGAACTGTGAGGCGAGAGCGCAACTGATCTGATTTGCCGCTGAGTTCGGGAGAGAGACGGTCTTCGCGATCGCGGTGAATCCAATCAACGTCTAGTTTTGAATTACCAATCTTCTGTTGAACACCTGCCGAGATCGTGGTAAGGGAGTTGTCTACTGGGCTACCCGGGAGCGCCTGAGAGCGAGGTGCAAAGAGATCTTCAAAGGTATCGAGTGGGCGGGGTGCTACACCATAATTATCTTCATGGTCGTACTGTGCACGGAGATTAGTTGTATCAGAGAGTTTGCCTGTAACCTGGGCACCATAGCGAGTCTGCCCTGGCACAAAACTGATCGTGGCATTGTTGGAAAAGCCTGGATCAGCGGCGCGGTAATAAGCTCGGCCTTGAATACCTTTAGCAATTTGACCTTGAGCCTCTAAGCGATAAGCAGAGCCACTTACCTCACCCATGACATCAGAGTCATTGTTGGAGTGAGCATATTCTGCAATCAGTTGTCCTTTAGAACCTAAATTAATTAGGGCATCGGCACCATAAAGTTCAAAGTCACGAATACCTTGGTTTTCTTTGATGTAGGTAGCACCTAGCCAACTTTCATGATTAAGCGTGCGATCAAGGTGATATTGCACCCGACCACCATAGATATCACTGGAACCTTGGCTTTCGTATTGGTAGGTAACGACAATCCGACGAACTAACACTTCGCCATCGGCACCAATATCTGTGCGGAGCAACGGTTGGCGGAAGAGGAGAGTGCCGCGATCGTAGTCCACATCGTAATCAGCACCACGAGTGAGAGCTTGGCGATCGAGAACTGTACCAGGGCGATTGAGTTCTTCTAATTCAACAAAGACATTCTCGCTACCAGCAACTAGGAGACGACGAGAGAGGAAGTAGTAACCGCTGGTGCCATCGGGAGCGATCGTATCTCGTTGAAAGCCCTCTACATCATTGCCGTAGAAACCTGTAACTTGCAGATCACCGAAGTTATAGTTGGCTTTGAATCCATGTAGCTGGCGTGAGATGGCTGTAAACTGTTGAGACTTCGTGGCAAATTCATTGGTGTTGTAGTCGCCCCACATAGCGAAGTCAGGTGCAGCACCGACAATCTTAGCGGAACGCTCTACTTTCAAATAGAGGCTATCTTTGGAGGGGGTCAAATTATCAACCCGAGAGCTGTCACCATAGACAGGATAGTTTTGCTCACAAAACTGCACATCACGATATAAACGGCTGCTGTTATCACAGGTTTGATTGAGGTTGCGATCGCTGTTGTAAGCCCCAGTAAACAGCCACTCTCCCACCTTCCCTGTCGCGAATACAGAGCCTCGCACATCCAACTCTGTAGAGTTGTCTCTATCAGCAGGGAGATAGTCTCGGAAACTGCCATAATAGTCGCTGCCCCGGCGGCCTAAACGCACATCAATCACACCTGTAGCGATCGAGGGGCGTAAGCTTGTTTCGAATTGAATTTGTGTGAAAGCTTCTAGAGTATTTGCTGTAGCTCGAATTGTGGTGGTCTGCGCATTCAGACCAGAACGGAGATTAGCAGTGAACTGTCCTTGACGAGCCTGTACTTGAAACCCTGGCACATCTGGTTTATAGTCTGCACCGACAAACTCCCCAGCATTAGACACAAGGGTTACGATCGCCTCTTGATCAGAGCGATTCCCTTTATCGTCCAACAACTGTCCTTGAACCGTTGCAGTAGAACGACCATCAGCTGGAATACGAGTTTCAACCGTTTGAATTTTAAGTTGTTTGGCTTCTCCCCGGACTGTCACCTGTACTGAAGCAATCGTTCCTGTAACACCATCAGCAGTTGCTTGTGCCGTAATGGTATTCTCTCCGCTGCGGAGGGGTACACCATACCACGTTTGAGTCAGGATGCGGGTTGTTGCATCCATCTCGGTGCGGCCTACCAAGGAGGCATCAACCACTGCTCCATTCACTTGCAATTGAATAGTTGCTCCCTCTGCAAACTGTAAAATGACAGTCGCAGCAGGAGCATCTAAAACAGTATTGGGGGTGGGTGTGACAATCTTCGCTTCTGTAGCTGCTATAGGAGTAACAGTTGCAGTTTCACCCGTTGTTACTAAAGGGATAGTTTCTGTCTGAGTCTCAACTTCAGCAGTAGGGGTCGTTGTAGTGGTAGAGGCCTCAGTTGTGATTGTAGAGTTCTCAGTTGTGACCTGAGGTGCTACTTCTGTAGTAATGCTTTGTTGTGAGGGATCGGTACTTGTCTGTGCAGCAACTGGAGACCAGCTTAGACCTACGGTTCCTGTGATAGCTCCGAGCAAACCAAGCTTGAGGGCGTTAATTTTAGAACCTGTAGGCTTTGTACTCATCGTCTGTCACAGGGTAAGTAGATGTGTTTTACATTTCCTACAGGGTTAGCGAATGACTCAGAGCG
>CBIHQL010000294.1:0-5851 GCA_966211855.1 uncultured bacterium | reverse complement strand
TAGGGGCAAACCCACCTTCATCACCCACACCTGTCAGCAACCCTTGCGTCTTCAAAACACTGCTGAGCGCCGCAAACACTTCAGCACCCCAACGCAACGCCTCCTTAAAGGAAGATGCTCCCACTGGCACAATCATGAACTCTTGAATGTCCACGTTGTTGTCAGCATGGGCACCACCATTGATCACATTCATCAATGGCACTGGCAGCAGATTTGCCAAGGGGCCACCCAAATAGCGATAAAGCGGCAAACCCAACGCATCTGCTGCGGCTTTTGCAGTCGCTAGAGAAACAGCCAAAATCGCATTCGCACCCAAGTTTGCTTTATTGGGAGAACCATCCAAATCGATCATGCAGCGATCGATTAATTCTTGATTTAAGGCATCAGAACCGACTAAGCGGGGGGCAATTTCTTCATTCACATTATGAACGGCTTTCAGCACGCCCTTACCGCCATAACGGTTTGAGTCTCCATCCCGGAGTTCATGCGCTTCAAAGCTCCCAGTTGATGCCCCACTGGGAACTTGGGCCACTCCAGCCGCACCATTTTCTAAATAAACTTCCGCTTCAATGGTCGGGCGTCCACGTGAGTCTAGAATTTCCCGAGCCCGAATGGAGGAGATGGCGGTGTCTGGCGTATCAATCATTACCCTCTGTACCCTCTGATAAGCAACATTGCAACTGGCTTCGACCTGGCGGTAGTTTCACGACACAACCCGCAGGGGGTCAGCCCTAAAGATGGCAAACAGCCCGATTGTTAGAATACGTCCAAACGGGTACTCAAGCATGATCTTAAACAGCTCTCAATTCTAGACTCGTCTTCTAGGTGACGAATCTATTGAGATCTCTGCGAGTATCTAGATCTGAAATATCAAGAAGCGGAGATAATTATGCGACTGCTCCACACCATGCTGCGCGTCAGCAACTTAGAAGAATCGCTCAAATTTTATTGCGATGTTCTTGGCATGAAGCTATTACGCCGCAAAGACTATCCGGGCGGAGAATTTACGTTAGCTTTTGTGGGCTACGGTGAAGAGATTGACCATACCGTCATTGAGCTGACCTACAACTGGGGTGTCGAACAGTACAACATTGGCGATGCGTACGGGCACATTGCGATCGGCGTTGAAGATATTTATGCCACCTGTGAAGAAATCAAGGCACGGGGTGGTAAAGTGGTGCGCGAACCTGGCCCTATGAAGCATGGCACCACCGTGATCGCTTTTGTGGAAGACCCGACTGGCTACAAGGTTGAGTTGATTCAAAGCAAAGCCCCAAGCACAACTCCTAGCGATGCACCATCCACTCAATCAACGCTAGTACCAGAACTGAGCCAGCATTAAAAGATTCAGTCTGCAATTCCGGATTTGGGCTGCGATACTGGAACTTGCTGATAGCTGCACCCTTTGGGCGAACCGTGTTGATGACGATACGCTTTGCCCGAAGTGGGTTGTGCATAACTAGCAGCCTTGTGGGGAGTAGTTGTGAAACATTATTGGCTTGCAAGTAGTTTTGGCTTGGGTTTACTTCATCAGCTTTGCCCAGCTCCAGTTTCAGCAGAAACGATCGCCCCCCCGGAACGATCGCCCAACCTGCACTCAGCCCCTGGAGGCTCCACTCTCGTAGACAATTTGGTAGAAAGTACTCCTCAGCCAGAGTGGAGTGTAAGAGAGCAAAATTTCGTAGGCTCAGCCGAGGTGCTCCCCTTGGAGGCCACAACGGACGAGTCAATGGCGCAGGTCACTTCGGTTTCAGAATTGAGCGATGTGCAGCCGAGCGATTGGGCGTTTCAAGCACTCAAGTCACTGGTAGAGCGTTATGGAGTGTTGAGTGGCTATGCAGACGGTACCTTTCGTGGCGATCGCCCCCTCACTCGCTACGAGTTTGCAGCAGCACTTGACGCGGTTTTAGCCAAACTGAATGACTTAATTAGCGCTCAAGTAGACAATCAACTGTTGCGAGAAGATTTTCTGACCGCAGAGCAGTTGCAAGCTACCTACGGCTCAGCATTGGTCGAGTTGCGCGATCGCACCGAAGGTCTTGAAGATCGGGGTCAACAACTGGAGTATGAGTTATTTTCAGCCACGACCAAACTCCAAGGTCAAACTGTTTTGGCTCCGACAGTTGGCACAGCAGATGGCGGTAATTTAGTAGCTCAAACCCGACTGAACTTACTCACGAGTTTTCAGGGGTCTGACTTGCTGTTGACTCAACTAGAAATGGGGAACGCAGATCTCGATGCGATCGCCTCAGAACATGAGCGCGGTGAGAATCTACTCGGCACTCAAGGCATTCTCGCGGATGGGGGTGGTTTAGAGGCCATTGAAGGAGACCCAACCCCCCGAATTCGGCGGTTGTACTACAGTTTTCAGCCCTTACCGCAAGTCGCGATCGCCGTTGGCCCAAAGCTAGTACCCAGCGATTTTATTGACCGTAATCAGTTCGCAAATAATCCAGCAGTTGATTTTAGCGCCAGCTTTTTTAGCAATAACCCGTTGATTGTGCAAAACCAAATCGACCAACCAGGGGGAGCAGGGGCGGCTGTAACTTGGCAGATTGGCAAACTACCCTTGACACTGCGATCGCTCTACATCGCTGCTGATGCTGAACAACCTCAGACAGGCGGACTGTTTAGCGATCGCAAGCAAGGCAGTGTAGAGCTAGAATACACCCCCACTTCAGATATAGCGGTGCGGCTACAGTACACCAGCGCCCTCATCAATAACACCGCGATCGAGGCCGGGGGTTTAAATGCTGAGTGGTCGGTCAATCGAACTGTGGGCGTTTTTGGGCGGTATGGCTTCGGCACCTATCACGGCTTCAACACCGTTTTAGGGCGCGAGTTAGATCTAGAGCCGCAGACTTGGGCTTTGGGCGGCGTTCTGCGCAACTGGTTAATTCCGGGCACCTTAGCGGGCTTTGCAGTTGGGCAACCCTTTGTGGAGTCTGACTTAGGCAACGGTACCCAAACCAACTATGAACTTTTCTACAATCTCACCATTAATGAGCACTTCAGCTTAACGCCTACTTTTATGCTGGTCACCGATCCCAACAACAACGATGACAGTAACTCGATTTGGCAAGCCACAGTCCGCACACTTTTCTCTTTCTAGAAGGAATTGCTTGCCGCTACACCTTCGATCAAGGCAGATTGTTATACTGAACGTCTGGGGAAACGGTATTTTTTAAGGATTTCTTTTTAGGACATGCAGCCGACTGACTCTAGCAAATTTACAGACAAAGCCTGGGAAGCGATCGTCAAGTCTCAAGATGTCGCCCGTCGCTTCAAGCACCAGCAGCTAGAAGTCGAGCATTTGGTGATTGCCCTCTTGCAGCAGGATGGGCTAACCATCAACATTTTGGAGCGAGCCGGAGTCGATAGCGCCCGTTTACTCATCCAACTCGAAGAATTTGCCCAACGACAACCCCGCGTCAACGATGACGGTCAACTTTATCTGGGTCGTGGCCTAGATATGTTGACCGATCGCGCCGAAGCCATTCGACAAACTTGGCAAGATGATTTCATCTCAGTTGAGCATTTCCTACTGGCATTCCTTGAAGACGAGCGGATTGGACGGCGGTTATTTAAGTCGTCCAGTCTAGATGCCAAACAGTTAGAAACCGCAATCAAAGCCGTTCGGGGCACCCAAAAAGTGACGGATCAAAATCCTGAATCGCGTTACGGCGCGTTAGAAAAATATGGTCGCGATCTCACCGAGCAAGCCAAAGCAGGCAAACTCGATCCGGTGATCGGTCGCGATGACGAGATTCGTCGCGTGATTCAAGTATTGTCTCGCCGCACCAAAAATAACCCAGTTTTGATTGGGGAACCGGGTGTCGGTAAAACCGCGATCGCCGAGGGTTTGGCACAACGGATCATCAATGGCGACGTACCCGAATCACTGAAGAATCGCAAGTTGATTTCCCTCGACATGGGCAGCTTGATCGCTGGCGCTAAATATCGTGGGGAATTTGAAGACCGTCTCCGAGCCGTGTTGCGCGAAGTCATGGACTCTGACGGTCAAATCGTCCTATTCATCGACGAACTCCACACCGTCGTTGGCACGGGCGCTTCCCAAGGCACGATGGATGCGGGCAACCTGCTCAAGCCGATGTTGGCACGGGGCGAACTGCGCTGTATTGGAGCCACCACCCTCGACGAATATCGCAAATACATCGAGAAAGATGCCGCTCTAGAACGGCGCTTCCAGCAAGTTTATGTGAACCAGCCTACTGTTGAAGATACGATCTCGATTTTGCGGGGGTTGAAAGACCGCTACGAAACTCACCACGGCGGGGTCAAAATTACCGATGCGGCGTTGGTGGCGGCGGCGACCCTCTCAGACCGCTACATCAGCGATCGCTTCTTACCCGACAAAGCCATTGACCTGGTAGACGAAGCCGCTGCCAAATTGCGGATGGAAATCACCTCCAAACCCGTCGAACTGGAAGCGATCGAACGCCGTCTCATGCAATTGGAGATGGAAAAACTCTCCCTCGAAGGCGAAGGTCAGCGGGGTGTCGTTGGGCCTTATCGCACCTCCCGCGAACGCCTGACTCGCATTGAGCAAGAGATTGCTGAGCTGAGTGAGAAAACGGAGGCAATGGCGGGGCAATGGCAAACCGAAAAAGACGCGCTCGATGCGATCAAAGCCTTAAAGCTAGAAGAAGATCAACTTCGGGTGCAGATTGAGCAGGCGGAACGGGCTTACGATCTCAACAAAGCCGCTCAACTGAAATATGGTCGTCTAGAGTCTGTACAGCGCGATCGCGAAGCCAAAGAAGCCCAATTGCTCGACATTCAAGCGCGAGGCACTGGGTTACTCCGCGAACAAGTCACCGAAGCTGATATTGCCGAGATCGTCGCCAAGTGGACAGGCATTCCGGTTAACCGCTTATTAGAGTCGGAGCGGCAAAAACTCCTGCAACTCGAATCTTACTTACATCAACGCGTTGTCGGTCAGCAAGAAGCCGTCACCACCGTTGCCGCAGCCATCCGACGAGCCCGCGCAGGCATGAAAGACCCCGGTCGCCCAATCGGTTCGTTCTTGTTTATGGGGCCAACGGGGGTCGGTAAAACAGAACTGGCACGAGCCCTGGCACAAGCCTTATTTGACAGCGATGATGCGATCGTGCGCCTCGATATGTCTGAGTACATGGAAAAGCACTCAGTCTCTCGTTTGGTGGGGGCACCTCCGGGCTATGTCGGCTACGAAGAAGGCGGTCAACTATCAGAAGCAATCCGCCGTCACCCTTACTCGGTCGTACTACTAGATGAAGTCGAAAAAGCTCATCCTGACGTTTTCAACATCTTGCTGCAAGTGCTAGATGACGGTCGGATCACCGATTCTCAAGGTCGGACAGTCGATTTTCGCAACACGATCATCGTCATGACCAGCAACATTGGCAGCGACCACATTCTAGACGTGTCGGGTGATGACTCTAAGTACGAAGAAATGCGGGGGCGAGTTTTACATGCCTTGCGATCGCACTTCCGACCTGAGTTTCTCAATCGCGTCGATGACATCATCCTCTTCCACGCTCTCAACCTCAGCGAATTGCGCGAGATTGTCGGTATTCAAATCAAACGATTAGAGCGCTTGTTGTCTGACCAAAAGATCACGCTGGAGCTCTCTAAAGCCGCCCAAAACCATATTGCCGAGAGTGGATATGACCCGGTCTATGGTGCTCGACCCTTGAAGCGAGCCATCCAGCGGGAGTTGGAAAACCCGATCGCTAACAAGTTGCTTGAAAACACGTTTGTTGAAGGCGACACGATTGTTGTAGAGCTAGTGGGCAAAACGCTCAGCTTCACCAAGAAGGCTGCTCCCGTTGTTACCCTCGAGGCTCCA